>DASYJZ010000387.1:0-8791 GCA_035995965.1 Longimicrobium sp.
TGAGCGCGCGCCGCCCCAGCAGCCGCGCGGCGAGCGCCGGGGTGAAGGAGAAGGCGGCGGCGAGCGAGGCCAGGTTGGTGAGCCCGACCACGATCGCCAGCGGCACGTAGAAGAGCCGCACCTCGCCCTGCAGGTAGACGAAGGGGACGAAGACGATCACGTTGGTGGCCGTGGCCGCCAGCACCGGGAGCACCACCTCCTTCGCGCCGCGCTCCGCCGCCTCGGCGGGGTCCTCGCCGGGGCGGGCGCGACGGTAGATGTTCTCCAGCACCACCACGGCGTTGTCGATCACCACGCCGAAGCCCATCGCCAGCCCCATCAGCGTGAGCACGTTCAGCGTGAGCCCGCCGAAGTAGATCAGGTTGAAGGTGATGAGCACCGCGAAGGCGATGCTGGAGAAGACGATGGCCGCCGAGCGGAAGGAGCGGAGGAAGGCGAAGAGCACCACGAACACGATCAGCGCCGACGAGAGCGCCCGCCAGCGCAGGTCGGTGAGCTGCGTGCGCACCGCCGCGCTCTCGTCGTCGTCCAGGATCAGCCGCGTGCCGGGGAGGAGGCGCCCGCGCGTCTCGCGCAGCCGGGCCTTCACCCGGTCGGCCACCTGCACCACGTTGGTCCCCGCCTCCTTGTACGCCTGGAAGGAGACGGCGGGCTGCCCGTCGATGCGGTAGAGGCTGGCGGGGCGGTCGTAGGTGTCGCGCACCACCGCCACGTCCTGCAGCCGCACCAGGCGCCCGTGGTCGGTGAGCAGCGGGGTGCGCCGCACGTCGGCGACCGTCTCCGGCCGCTCGCGGATGGCGACGGTGTAGAGCATCCCCCCCTGGCTAACCGCCCCCGCCTCGCGCACGAACTCGAGCGACGCGACGCGGGCGCGCACCTGCTCAGGGTCCAGCCCCAGCCCCAGCACCCTGGTCTGGTCCAGCTCCACCGCCAGCACCCGGTCGCGCCCGCCCCAGGCGCGCACGTCGGCCACCCCGGCGAGCTGCCGCAGGTCGGGGGCGAGGTCGTCGTCCACGTGGCGGCGGAGCGCCTCCACGGTGTAGGGGCCGGTGATGGTGTAGAGCAGGAAGGGCTTGCGCTGCTTCTGGAACTCGGCGGGGACGTACGGCTCGACGACGGGGTGGCGGGCGCCCGCCGGGAGCTGCTCCTCGAGCGCGGCGAGGCGCTCGGAGAGGTCCAAGCGGGTGAAGTCCATGTCGGTGCCGTGCGCGAACTCCACGTCCACGGTGGAGATCCCCGCGCCGTTGCGCTCCTCGGAGACCGACTCGACCTTCGACACGCCGCGCACCTGCTGCACCGCCGCCTCGATCGGCGAGGTGAGGAACGCCTCGGTGGTCTCGGGGCTGGCGCCGCGCCAGGAGGTGGTCACGCGCAGCCGCGGGAGCTCCGTCTCGGGGAGGAGCTCCACCGGCATCTTCAGCCAGCTCACCACGCCCAGCAGCGCGAAGCCCACGTAGGCCATCGCCACCGCCACCGGCCGGCGGATCGAGAAGCGGATCACTGCGCGGAACGTCTCGGGGAGAGGCGTGGACGGGAGCCGCGCGGCACGCGGCTCCCAGGGGCGGACGGCGGCCGCGGCTGCGCGGGGCCGGCATGATCAGCGTTCCCGAAGCCGGGCCCGCGAGAGTGCTTCAGATCGAGACGGTGTGCTGCCGGCGCCGCACCGCGCCGGCCGCCACGGGATCGAAGTAGCGGGCGATCACCACGCCGCTGCAGTGCCGCGCGGCGGAGCGTCCCTGCGAGACGTATTCCCAGCGCATCCGCAGCGGCGCTCCCGCGGCCCGCGCGCCGGCGGGAGCGCCGGGCGCCGCGGCGGCGAGCCGCACCGGCGTTCCGTCGGGCGCGAGCTGCAGCGCGATGGTCTTGCCGCAACGCGTGACCATGCAGCCGGTTCCGCCGGTGTCGCACCCCGACCCCGATCCGTTGGAGTTGCACCCGCAGCCGTTGCCCTCGCAGTGGCAGCCCCAGACGCAGGTGGACGTCTGCGCGCGCGCAGGCTCGGCGGCAACGAAGACCGTCGCCAGGGCGAGAGCCAGTTGGAGTGGGATCAATCGCATGGAGCCTCCTCGTGTTGAAGGATGCGCCGGTCCCCGCGAAGCTCGCCGCCTATCCGCCGATCCGCCGCTCGTACACCACCACCTCCGGGTACTCCAGGTTCCGCACCGCCACCAGCCGCGTCCCCACGCCGGACGTCACGTTGAGCGGGACGTCGGTGGTGGTCCGGCGGAGCAGCCTGCAGTCCGAGGTCACCAGGTCGAGCTGCGCCCGGTCGTGCACCGGGTCCAGCACCTGGTTGAGCACCAGCGCCTCGGTAAGCGCCACGACTCCCTCGGAATGCACGTACTTCTTCCACTCCAGGCTCACCGACTCGTCGGTCGCGCGCACCACGTCCTGCGGCGCGGTCGTCCACCCTGCCGGGCCGGCGCAGCGGCCGCGGGTCCGCCCGTCGAGGTCGAAGAACCAGATCTCGTAGGGGCTCTTCACCGAGTAGACGATCGTGCGCCCCACCACGTCCAGGTTGCCGCCCAGCAGGCTCGCCTCGAACCCGGAGAGGTCCCGCTGGGCTGGCCGCGGCCCGAACGTGCGCTCCAGGCGCCCGGTCCGGCTGAGCACGTGCAGCCCACCGGGCTCGTTGCGGCCGTACGCGGCGACCACCAGGCGGCCGTCCGGCAGGAAGCGCAGCCCGTTGATGAGCCACTGCGGCGGCACCCCGAAGCTGCGGCGGAAGCGGAGGTCCGGCCCGAATACGCTGATCCGCGCCAGACCGTTGTCCCACACGAAGATGCTGTCGCGCGCGTCCACCGCGACCAGCCAGGGCGCCTGCATCTCCCCGGGCCCGCTCCCGTGACGGCCGAGCGTCCCCACGTACCGTCCGTCCCTGCCGAACACCACCACCCGGTGGTTCTGGTCGTCGGCCACCAGCAGGCGCCCGCCGTGGTCCAGCGTGGCGTCCATCACCCGCCCGAAGGCGTCGTTCCGTCCGGACAGGCTGCCGACGTGGAACACCTCCGTGAGCTGCAGGCGCGGCCTCGCCGCCTGCTGCGCCACGATCGGGCGCGCCATCATCATCCGCGCTGCAGCCTCGGGGCGTTGGGCCGACGCAGAGCTGAACTGAAGCCCGACGGCGAAGAACAGTGATCCAACTCGAAGGGATCGTCGCATGAATGGCCTCCTCGGCACGAGGACGGGCGACGCCGCGACCCGCGCAGGCTGCGGCTGAGGGCTCACCATACGCCATTCCCTGGCCGCAAAAACAGGGCCGCCATCCTCCTTTTACGCCACAAACGCCTGCAGCCCGTCGCCTATCCCGTGTCGCCAGTTGGACTTCGCTGCTTCATCCGGCCTCAGTCCCCCGCCAGCACCCCAGGCTCCGGTCGCGGCCGGGGCTGCGGCTCGGACGCGGGCGGCACCGCGGCGGAGACCGGCTCCGGCGCGCGGCCGCGGAGGCGGGCCATGATCCACTCCTGCAGCTCCTCCAGCAGGTCGTAGGAGACGGGGATCACCACCAGCGTCAGCGCGGTGGCGCTCAGCAGGCCGCCGAACACCGCCATCGCCAGCGGGGCCTGCAGCTCGCCGCCGGCGCCGATCCCCAGCGCCATGGGCAGCAGGCCCAGCATGGCGGTGATGGTGTTCATCACGATCGGGCGGAAGCGCGCGTGGCCGGCGGCGCGGATCGCCTGGTGCCGGTCCATCCCCTGGCGGCGCATCTGGTTGATGAAGTCCACCTTCACCACCGCGTCGTTGTCCACGATCCCCACCAGGATCACCATCCCGATCAGGCTCATGGTGTTGACGCCCGAGCCCCCCAGCCAGAGCGCCACCGCCGCCCCGATCGCCGCCAGCGGCACCGCCAGCAGGATGATGAAGGGGTGCAGCAGGCTCTCGAACTCGGCCGCCAGCAGCATGTAGCAGAGCGCCAGCGCCAGCGTGAAGGCGAGCGCCAGGTCGCGGAAGCCCTTCCGCATCTCCTCGTTCTCGCCGCCGATCTCCAGCCGCAGCCCGTGCGGCGGCGCGGCGGACGAGAGCGCCGAGCGCACGGCGTCCACCGCCGCGTCCACGCCGCCGCCGCCGGCCACGTCCGCCATCACCGTCACCACCCGCCCCTGGTCCTCGCGGCGGATCTCCGCCGGGCCGCTGGCGGTGCGTACGTGCACCAGCTCGCGCAGCGGCACGCCGTCCACCGTCAGCCGCTCCAGCGTCTCGGCCGAGCGGCGCGCGCCCTCGGGGAGGCGCACCACGATGGGGACCTTGCGGTCGAAGTCCACCAGCTGCGTGGCCTCCTGCCCCTTCATGTACCCCTCCACCGCCTCCGCCACGTGGCGCGGGTCCATCCCGTACGCGGCCACGCGCTCGCGGTCGATCTCCACCCGGATCTCGGGCTGCCCCAGCTCCGTCGCCACCCGCACGTTGGTCACGGCGGGGACGCCGGCCAGGCGGCGGCGCACCTGGGCCGCGTAGCCCATGGCGGCGTCCAGGTCCTCGCCGCGGACGCGCACGGCGAGGTCGCTCTCCCCCGCCCCCAGCAGCCGGCCGAGCGCGGTGGCCTGCCCCGCCTCCAGCGTCACCGCGCCCGGGGGGAACGCCGCCAGCGCGGGACGCAGCCGGCGCAGCGCCGCGTCCGTCGCCTGGCCGGGCTTCAGGCGCACGTCGAGCGTGGCGGTGTTGAGGCCGCTCTCGCTCTCGTCCATCCCCGCCACCGCCGCCTGCCGGCCGACGCGGGTGAAGACCGCCTGCACCGCGGGGTCGGAGCGGATCGCCCGGTCCAGCCGCGCCGCGGCCGCGGCCGTGGTCTCCAGCGGCGTGCCGCGCGCCAGCTCCAGCCGCGCCCGGTAGCCGCCCTGGTCCACCTCGGGGAGCACGCTCCGCGGCAGCAGGAGGAGGATCCAGATCCCGGCGACCAGGAGCGTGAGCGCCACCGCCATGGTACGCCCGCGGCGCCGCATCCCCGCCTCCAGCAGGCGCTCGTAGCCCGCGGTCACGCGCCCGAACCCCCGGTCGAAGGCGTCCAGCGGGCGCGCGAGCTGCCGCGCCAGCCAGCCGTGGCGACGGACGGGCGCGTCTCCGTCCCCATCCCCCCAGCGCGCCGCCATGGCGGGGAGGAGAGTGACGGCGACCACGATGGAGGCGAGGAGCGAGAAGCTCACGCTGAGCGCCAGCGCGCCCAGCATCTGTCCCGCGACCCCCTCCACGTACACGATGGGGCCGAAGACGGCGATGTTGGTCAGCGTGCTGGCGATGATCGCGCGCTGCACCTCCTCCGTCCCCGCGGCGGCGGCCAGGGCGGCGCGCGCGCCCAGCTCGCGGTGCCGGAAGATGTTCTCCAGCACCACGATGGAGTTGTCCATCAGCAGCCCCACCCCCAGCGCCAGCCCACCCAGGCTCATGATGTTGAGGGTGACGCCCGCCACCTGCAGCATGGCGAAGGTGGCGACCAGCGAGAAGGGGATGACCAGCGCCACCGCCACCGGGTAGCGCACCTGGCGCAGGAAGAGGAAGAGGACCAGGAAGGCGAGGATGCCGCCCAGCACCACCTCCTGCACCACGTTCGCCAGCGCGTCGGAGATGAAGCCGGCCTGGCTGGTGGCGACCTCCAGGCGCACCTCGGGATACTCGCGCCGGAGCTGCGCCAGCACCTTCTCCACCTCGGCGGTGACGCCCACGGTGTTCGCGCCGGCGTTCTTGAACACCAGCAGCCCCACGGCGTCGCGCCCGTTGTAGCGGGCGATGGACTCGCGCTCGCGGAAGCCGTCCTCCACCCGCGCCACGTCCCGCACCAGGAGCTGGCCCGCCAGTGGTGACGACCCCGTCCCCGCCGTACCTGACGAACCTCCCGACCCGGCCGACGTCCCGCCGCCCGACCCGGTCCCCGTCCCCCCGCCGCCGCCGCCCGCTGGACGGCGCAGGGGGACCTGGCCGATGTCGGCGACGGACTGCAGCTCGCCCAGCGTCCGCAGCGAGTAGCGGTAGCGGCCGCGGCGGATGCTGCCGCCGGGCGCGCTGGCGTTCGCGTCCGCCAGCGCCCGCGAGACGTCGTCGATGCTCAGGCCGTGGCTCTCCAGCACGCCGGGATCGACCTCCACGTGGATCTCGCGCTCCACCCCGCCGGTCACCGACGCCTGCGCCACCCCGTCGATCTGCTCCAGCCGGCGCTTGAAGACCGCCTCGGCCAGCTCCTTGAGCTGCGGCAGGTCGCGCTGCCCGGAGACGCTCACCGCCAGGATCGGCTCGCTGCGCGGGTCGGTGCGCAGCACCACGGGGCGCGTCGCCAGCTCGGGAAGGGCGTCGCGGATGTTGTCGAGCTTCTCGCGCGTGTTCAGCGCGGCGAAGTCCATGTCCGTGCCCCAGGCGAAGCGCGCGGTGACCAGCGAGTACCCCTCGCGGGTGACGCTCTCCACCTTCTGCACCCCGGGAACGGTGCTGACGGCCTGCTCCACCGGCTCGGTGATGAAGCGCTCCACCTCGGCCGGGGCGGCGCTGGGGTCGGTGGTGTAGACCACCAGGCGGGGGTAGGCGACGTCGGGGAGGAGGTCGATGGGGAGGCGCACGAACGACAGCACCCCCAGGAACACGATCCCCAGGAAGAACATCGCGACCGCGACGGGCCGCTGGATCGCGAGCTTGGGGAGCGACATTCCGGGGGATTACGGGGTCGGCCTGCCGTCGTGGAGGTGGCGCTACGGCCGCGGCGCGTCGCCGGAGTCCGCGAGCGCCGCCACCAGCCGCACGCGGGCGTCGTGGATCAGCGTGTAGTGCCCCTCGGTGAGCACCACCTCGCCGGGCTTCACGCTGTCGGTCTCGGCGGCGGGGACGATCTCCACCAGCGAGTCGTTCTGCAGCCCCGTGGTCACGTAGCGCCACTTGGCCAGCCCGGTGTCGCCGCTGCCGTCGAACACGAAGAGCATGGTGCGCCGGTCGCGCTCCAGGATGGCGGAGCGCGGAACCAGCACCCGGTTGTCGAAGCGCTGCGCCTCCAGCGCCACGCGCGCGTACATCCCGGGAAGGATGCGCCCGCCGGGGTTGGGGACGATCACCGTGACCCGCGCGGTGCGCGTGCCGCCGTCCACGACGGGGTTGATGGTCTGCACGGTGCCCACGAAGGGCGCCGGGAAGGCGGCGAAGCTCACCCGCGCCCTGCGCCCCGCGGAGAGGAAGCCGACCTCGCTCTCCAGCACCTGCACCTCCACCTTGATCGGGTCGAGCGCCACGATCGTCATCAGCTCGTCGCCGGCGCGCACCCACTGCCCGGGCACCACCTTCATCGACGCCACGCGCCCGCCGAAGGGGGCGGAGATGCGCGTGCGCGAGAGGTCGAGCTGCGCCTTGCGCAGGCGCACCTCGGCGGCGTCCACCCCGGTCTTGGAGCGGGCGAACGCGGCGCGATCGGCGCGCACGCGGGCGTCGGCGATCTCGTCGTCCAGCAGGGTGGCCTCGCGGAAGGCGGCCTGCGTCTGCCGCAGGTTTGCCTGCGCCTCCTCCACCGCCAGCCCGTACTCGGCCGCGTCGATGCCGGCCAGGAGCTGCCCCGCGCCCACGGCGTCGTTCTCGTGCAGCGGGAGCGCGGCCACGCGTCCGGCGACCTGCGCCACCACCACCGTCTTCTTCCACCCCTCCGCCTGCCCCGCCGCGGTCACCGAGACGACCAGCGCATCGCGGATGGCCGCCACCCCCTTCACCGGGATCGCCACGTCGGTGCTGAAGCTCCCGGTCGCCGAGGTGCGCGGGCGCGGCCCGCCGGACGGCTCGTCGCCCGCGTCGTCGCCCTGCGACGCGCGGATGCGCCCGTAGACCCCCACGGACGCGGCGACCGCCAGCGCCAGCGCGGCGGCGCCGATCAGGGATTTGCGGAGGATGGGTCTCATGCGGAGTGCGGGTGCGCGCGGGTCCACGAGCGTGGGCAGATGCAAACTACCCGTACGGTACATCCTGCACAACGGTGCGCGAAACGTGTGTGTGCCCCCGTCGGCCGGCGGCCGACGGCACCCGCGCGGAAGTGGCACGCGGTGGCTGCAACCGCTCGGGCGACGTGGAAAGGAGCGATGCGGCGGCTACCCGGCGAGTCGTCGAACAACCTGCGGCGGTGGGAATCCGCCGCATGCGGCCGCGGCCGACCCATGCGGAATCCATCGACGCCGTCACCGAAAGTCCTGAATCGAACGCCGCCCTACCGGCTGCGCGCCGATGCCGCCGCGTGCACCTCGTCCGCCGCCCGCCGCCCGGACGCGAGCGCGCCCTGCATCCATCCCGGGAACGACGAGGTGTGGTCGCCCGCGAAGTGCACCCGCCCCTCCGGCCGGGCGAGGTGGGGGAGGAAGGCCCGCAGCTCGCCGGGCGCGAACCAGGCGTAGTCTCCCCGCGCCCACGGGTCCGCGTCCCAGCAGTACGACGCGCCCCGCTCGAAGACCCGTTCCAGCCCCGGGTGCACGCGCCCTGCGTGCTCCCGCGCGAACGACACGCGCGCCCCCGGCTCCATCGCGGCGATCCGGCGCGCGTTCGGCCCGGTGACGAACGCCTCCAGCACGGCGCGCGGCCCGGGCTGCCCGGCGGTGGCGTCTCCCAGGTGCATCACCGGCAGATCCGTCGGCACGGCCGCCTCGCCGGCGTCCCAGCAGCGCGCACGGAGCTGGAGGTACACGCGCGTGACCGAGGTGGTCCGCAGCCGGTCGATCACCCGGCGCTTCTCGGGCGAGAAGCGTGGCGACACGGGCACGCCGCGCAGCGTGGTGAACGGGAGGGCGCACACCAGGTAGTCCGCCGCGAACACCTGGCGGCCTCCCGCGTGGCGGAGCCCAAC
>DASYJZ010000388.1:0-1818 GCA_035995965.1 Longimicrobium sp.
GACCCCGAGGCAGAAGACGAGGATTCGACCGCGGTGACGCTTCGCGACCTGGGCCTGAAGGTCGGGGCGCAATTCACGTACACCTACGACTTCGGCGACAACTGGACGCACGAGATCGTGGTCGAGGGTGTCCACGCCGTGGAGCACACACGGGGCGCTCCGCGGCTTCCCACGCTCCTGGACGGCGTCCGGGCGGGTCCGCACGAAGATTCCGGCGGGCGCTCCGGCTATGCCGACATGGTGCGCGCCCTCCGGAACAAGCGGCATCCCGAGCACCGGCAATACCGCGACTGGGCCGGCCCCGGGTACGATCCCGAACGCTTCGACCCGTGGCTGGCCGGGCAGAACCTGGCGCTCGCCGCCGCCTGGGGAGCAATCTGAGCCCTCCGGAGCGTGCTCTCGGCGCGCGCCGGCCCTCGGTACCGCCACGTCTTTCGCGGCGGGCACACCCACACTGCAACCAGTACTCGAGATGGCGAACGAGCGGAGCAAGGGCACCTGCGCGTACTGCGGACGCGAGCTGACCCGCGGTGGAATGTCGAAGCACCTCCGCGCCTGCGATGCGCGGCTGCAGGCGATCTCGGCCGCCGACGCCCGCGCCGGGGCGGCGGGCCGGCAGATCCATCTCCAGGTGCGGGACGCGCACACGGGGTACTACTGGCTGAACCTGGAGGTGGACGGCGCGGCCACGCTGAAGCAGCTCGACGGCTACCTGCGCGCGATCTGGCTGGAGTGCTGCGGGCACCTGAGCCAGTTCTCGGCCGGCGGGTGGCGCGGAGCCACCATCGGGATGGCGCGGAAGATCGACCAGGTGTTCAGGCCCGGCGTGGAGCTGACGCACATCTACGACTTCGGCACCGAGTCGGTCACCCTGCTGAAGACCGCGGATGCCCGCGAGGGAAAGCGGACGGGCAAGCATCCCATCGCGCTGATGGCGCGCAACGCCGCTCCCGCGACCACCTGCCAGGAGTGCGGCGCACCGGCCATCCGGCTGTGCATGGAGTGCGTATACGAAGACGACCGCCCGGGCACGCTCTGCGAGGCGCACGCGGAAGCCCATCCCCACGAGGACTATGGAGATCCGCTCGCCCTCGTCAACTCGCCGCGGATGGGGCTGTGCGGCTACGAGGGCCCCGCCGAGCCTCCCTACTGACGCCTGTCGCGCCGGCCATCTTGGCCGGTCGCTACGCGCCCGCCGCCCTCCCCCCGCGTGCTCCCATGCATCCCAACGAGGCGCTGATCCACCGCTTCTACGACCGCTTCCAGGCACGCGATGCGGAAGGGATGGTGGATTGCTATCACCCCGACGCCGTGTTCTCCGACCCCGCGTTCGGCGAGCTGCGGGGGGCGCAGGTGGGGGCGATGTGGACCATGCTCTGCACCCGTGCGGCCGACCTGGAGGTCCGCGCATCCGGCATCGAGGCCGACGCGGAGCGGGGGAAGGCGCACTGGGACGCCCACTACACCTTCAGCCAGACCGGGCGCAAGGTGCACAACCGCATCGACGCGACCTTCCTCTTCCGCGACGGCCTGATCATCCGCCACGAAGACCGCTTCTCGTTCTGGAGATGGGCACGCCAGGCGCTCGGCCCCGTGGGGCTGCTCCTCGGCTGGGCGCCGCCGCTGCGCGCGAAGGTGCGGTCGAGCGCGCGCGCCAGCCTGGAGGCCGACATCCGCAAGCGTGCGGCGGGTCCGCCTCTGCCGAAGGCCTGAGGGCACGCCGCGATGAAGCCGGTCACGCCATCGACTCCAGGAGACTCTGCGCCGCAAAGTACTTGACGGCTGGCATCGTCCATGCGTAACTTCGCGATCGTAGCT
>DASYJZ010000389.1:0-20043 GCA_035995965.1 Longimicrobium sp.
CTGATCTCGCCCTGCGGTTTGTGATCTTCGGCGGCGAGGCGCTGGAGCCGGCCAGCCTGGCCCCCTGGTTCGCCCGTCACGGCGACGAGCGGCCGCGGCTGATCAACATGTACGGGATCACCGAGACCACCGTGCACGTCACCTGGCGCCCGATCACCCGGGCGGAGGTGGAGGGCGGCGGGTCGAGCGTGATCGGCATCCCCATCCCCGACCTCTCGCTCCACCTGCTGGACGCGCGCGGTGAGCCGGCGCCGGTCGGCGTCCCCGGCGAGATCCACGTCGGCGGGGCGGGGGTGTCGCGCGGCTACCTGGGGCGGCCATCGCTGACGGCGCAGCGCTTCGTCCCCGATTCCTTCTCCGGCGTGGCCGGCGCGCGGCTGTACCGCTCCGGCGACCTCGCCCGCCGCCGTTCGGACGGCGACGTGGAGTACCTGGGGCGGATCGACGAGCAGGTGAAGGTGCGCGGCTTCCGCATCGAGCCGGGGGAGATTGAGGCCGCGCTGGCCGCGCACCCCGGCGTCGCCCAGGCCGCGGTGGTGGTGGACGGCGAGGGGGCCGACCGGCGTCTCCTGGCCTTCTTCGCCCCGGCGGCGGGCGCGGCACCCGCCGCGGCCGAGTTGCGCGACTTCCTGCGCGCGCGGCTTCCGGAGCCCCTCGTCCCCGCGGGGATCCAGGCGATCGAGGCGCTGCCGCTGACCGCCAACGGCAAGGTGGACCGCCGCGCGCTCGCCGCCGCCTGGAGCGGCCCCGAGGGCGACGCCGCGCACGTGCCGCCGCGCGGCGAGGTAGAAGAGGCGCTGGCGGACGTGTTCGGCGAGGTGCTGCAGGCTGAGCGGGTGGGCGCCCACGACGGCTTCTTCGAGCTGGGCGGGCACTCGCTGCTGGCGATCCGCGCGGCGGCGCGGCTCACCGAGATCTTCCGCTTCGAGGTGCCGGTGCGGCTGGTGTTCGAGGCGCCGACCGTGGCCGCGATGGCGCTGGGGCTGGAGGCGCGCGAGCCGCGTCCGGGACAGGTGCGGACGGTGGCGAAGGTGCTGGCGCGGCTGCGTGGGATGGACGCCGCGCAGGTGCGCGCCGCGCTCCCCGGCGACGCGGCCGGCCCGGCGCCGGCCGTCATGGGCGGGGAGGGATAGGGCGATGTCGATCCTCGACGAGAAGGCCCTCGGCGGCGAGCGGCTCGAGCTCTTCCTGCGCATGCTGGACGAGGAGGGGATCGTCGGCGCGCCCGGCGCGGAGCCGATCCCCCGCCGCGAGGGCGCGGCGGATGCCCCGGCTTCGTTCGCGCAGCGGCGGCTCTGGCTGGTCGACCGGCTGGAGCCGGGGAGCGCGGCCTACAACGTCCCCGTCTTCTGGCGGCTGCGCGGGACGCTGGACGCCGCGGCGCTGGGGCGCGCCCTCTCCGCGGTGGCTGACCGCCACGAGGCGCTGCGCACCACCTTCGCCGAGCGGCAGGGCGAGCCGGTGCAGGTGGTCGCGCCCGCCGTCCCCATCTCCCTCGCCGTCGACGACCTCACCGCGCTGGACCCGGCGGCGCGGCTGGCCGAGGCCGAGCGGCGCGCGGCGGACGAGGCGGCGCGGCCGTTCGACCTGGCCGCGGGGCCGCTGCTGCGCGCCCGCCTGCTGCGGCTGGCGGCGGACGACCACGTCCTCCTCCTCACCCTGCACCACGCCGTCTGCGACGCGTGGTCGCTGACGGTGGTCTTCCGCGAGCTGTCGGCGCTGTACGATGCCGAGCGCTCCGGCATCCCCGCCGCGCTGGCGCCGCTCCCGCTGCAGTACGGCGACTACGCAGCCTGGCAGCGCAGCCCGGCCCAGGTGGACGCGCTGCGCGAGGCGATGGGCTACTGGCGCGCGAAGCTGGCCGGCGCGCCCCCGCTGCAGCTCCCCGCCGACCGCCCGCGCCCCGCCGCCCTCTCCGACCGCGGCGGCGGCGCGTCGCTCGACCTGGGCGGCGACGCGACGGCCGCGGCGCGCGCGCTCGCCCGGCGCGAGGGGGCGACGCCCTTCGCCGTGCTCCTCTCCGCCTTCGCCGTGCTGGCCGGGCGCTGGGCGCGGCAGGACGACGTGGTGGTGGGGATGGCGGTCGCCGGGCGCACCCGCCGCGAGCTGGAGCCGCTGGCCGGCAACTTCGTCAACCTGCTGGCGCTTCGTGCGGACCTCGCCGGCGACCCCACGGGGCGCGAGCTGATCGCGCGCGTCTCGTCCGTGGTGACCGAGGCGCTGGAACGGCAGGAGGTGCCGTTCGAGCGGCTGGTGGAGGTGGTGCAGCCCGACCGCGCGCTGGGGCGCACCCCGCTGGCGCAGGTGGCGTTCGGCTACCAGGACGCGTCGGAGCGCGCGCTGCGGCTGGCCGGTTTGGTTGCCGAGCCGTTCCGCGCGGAGGCGGGGACCACCCACTTCGACCTGACGCTGAACGTGATCGACCAGGACGGGCGGCTGCGGGCGGAGTGCCTGTACAGCACCGACCTGTTCGACACGGAGACCATCGACCGCTTCCTGGCGCAGTTCGCCACCGTCCTCGCCGCGCTCGCGGCCGGTCCGGAGATGCGCATCTCCGCCCTCCCGCTGGTGGGCCGCGCCGAGCGCGCGCGCCTGCTGGCGGCCGGCGCCGCGTCCGCGCCAGAGCAGGAGACGGCGACGCTGCACGAGCGCTTCGCCTCCCGGGCGGCGCGGACGCCGCACGCGGTCGCCATCACCTGCGAGGACGAGTCGCTCACCTACGGCGAGCTGGACGCGCGCGCCAACCGGCTCGCGCGCCACCTCCAGGCGCTCGGCGTGGGCCCGGAGACGCGCGTGGGGCTGTGCGTCGAACGGTCGGCGGAGATGGTGGTCGCGATCCTCGGGGTGCTCAAGGCGGGCGGCGCCTACGTCCCGCTCGATCCCGCGCACCCTGCGGAGCGGCTGGCGTACGTCATCGACGATGCAGGGATCGGCATCCTCCTCACGCAGGAGCGGCTGCTGGAGACGCTCCCGGCATCGTCGGCCGAGCTCGTCTGCCTGGATCGCGACTGGCCCGTCATCGCCGCGCTTACGGGCGATGCCCCGGCGTCGGCGGTGGTGCCGGGGAACACCGCGTACGTCATCTATACCTCCGGCTCGACGGGGAAGCCGAAGGGGTGCGCCGTCACGCACGCGAACGTCACGCGCCTCTTCAGCGCCACCGACGCCTGGTTCGGCTTCGGCGAGGCGGACGTGTGGACGCTCTTCCACTCCGTCGCCTTCGACTTCTCGGTCTGGGAGATCTGGGGCGCGCTGCTTTACGGCGGCCGCCTCGTCGTCGTCCCCTACCTCACCAGCCGCTCACCGGACGAGTTCCACGCGCTGCTGGAGCGCGAGGGGGTGACCGTCCTCTCGCAGACGCCCAGCGCCTTCCGCCAGCTCGCGCGGGTGGACGAGGATGCGGCGGTGAGCGCCGATGCGCGTCCGCTGGCGCTGCGGCTGGTGGTGTTCGGCGGCGAGGCGCTGGAGCCGGCGTCGCTGCGCGGCTGGGTCGCCCGGCACGGGGACGCGGCGCCGCGGCTGGTGAACATGTACGGGATCACCGAGACCACCGTGCACGTCACCTATCGGCCCATCACCCGGGCGGAGGTCGAGGGCGGCTCTTCGAGCGTCATCGGCATCCCCATCCCCGACCTGCCGCTCCACCTGCTGGACGCGCGCGGCGAGCCGGC
Organism: Longimicrobium sp.; assembly: GCA_035995965.1. GTDB lineage: Bacteria > Gemmatimonadota > Gemmatimonadetes > Longimicrobiales > Longimicrobiaceae > Longimicrobium. The sequence goes on from DASYJZ010000389.1 coordinate 3,672, forward strand.
GCCCGTCGGCGTCCCCGGCGAGATCCACGTCGGCGGCGCGGGAGTGTCGCGCGGCTACCTGGGGCGGCCGTCGCTGACGGCGCAGCGCTTCGTCCCCGACCCCTTCTCCGGTGTCCCCGGCGCGCGGCTCTATCGCTCGGGCGACCTCGCCCGCCGCCGCTCGGACGGAGACCTCGAGTACCTGGGACGGATCGACGAGCAGGTGAAGGTGCGCGGCTTCCGTATCGAGCCGGGGGAGATCGAGGCCGTGCTGGCCGCGCACCCGGCGGTGGGCGAGTCCGTGGTCCTGGTCGCCGAGGACGAGCCCGGCGACCGGCAGCTCGTCGCCTTCGTGGCCGCCTGCAACGGCCATGCGCCCGAGTGGCCGGAGCTGCGCGCCTTCCTCAGGGCGAGCCTCCCCGACGCGCTGGTCCCCGCCGCCTGCGTGGTGGTGGACGCCCTGCCGCTCACGCCGAACGGCAAGGTCGACCGCCGCGCGCTGCTGGCGCTGGACCGCGAGGGCCGCGCGGCCGATCACGGCTTCGTCGCCCCGCGCACGCCGACCGAGGAGACGCTGGCCGGGGTGTGGCGCGGCGTGCTGGGGATCGAGCGCATCGGCGTGCACGAGAGCTTCTTCGCGCTCGGCGGCGACTCCATCCGCGCCATCCGCGTGCTCTCCGGCGCGCGCGAGCGGGGGGTGCCGCTCACGCTGGCGCAGCTCTTCGCCCACCAGACCGTGGCCGAGCTCGCCGCGGAGCTGGGCGGAGCGGCCGACGACCCGGTCCCCTTCGTCCGCACGGCGCCCTTCTCCCTGGTCTCGCCCGAGGACCGGCTGCGCCTGCCGCCGGTGGTGGAAGACGCCTATCCGCTGGCGCGGATGCAGGCGGGGATGCTCTACCACGCGGCGCTCGATCCCGATCATCCCGTCTACCACAACCTCAACTCCTTCCACCTGTCGCTGGGGTGGGACGAGGGGTGCTTCCGCCGGGCCGTGGCCGCGGTGGTGGAGCGCCACCCGATCCTGCGCACCGGCTTCGCGATGGAGGAGTTCGAGGAGCCGCTGCAGCTCGTCCACCGCTCGGCCGTGCTCGAGCTGGGCGTGAGCGACCTGCGCGCACTCCCCGCCGACGCGCAGGAGCGGGAGCTGGCCGCGCACCGCGACGCGGAGCTGGCGCGCCCCTTCGACCTGGCGCGCCCGACACTGCTGCGCTTCCACGTGCACCGGCTGAGCGACGGCGGCTTCCAGTTCACCCTCACCGAGTGCCACGCCATCCTCGACGGGTGGAGCCTCACCAGCACCCTGGCCGAGCTCTTCGAGCTCTACGCCGCGCTGCTGGCCGGCCATCCGCTCCCGGACGCGGCGCCGCTGGAGGTGAGCTTCCGCGACTTCGTGGACATGGAGCGCCGGGCGCTGGAGTCGCCCGCGTGCCGCGACTTCTGGGAAGGCCGGCTGCGCGGCGCCGTGCCGCGCCGCATCCCGCGACTCCCGCGCCCGGAGGCAGATGGGCGGAGGCTGGAGGCGCTGGACATCCACGTCCCCGACGAGGTGCACCGCGCCCTGCGGCGGCTGGAGCGCGAGGAGGGGCTGCCGCTGAAGACGCTCCTGCTGGCCGCCCACCTGAAGGTGCTCTCCCTGCTGCAGGGCGGGCGTGAGGTGATCAGCGGGCTCGCCATGAACGGCCGCCCCGAGGTGGAGGGAGGCGACCGCATCCGCGGCCTCTTCCTCAACACCGTCCCCTTCCGCGCGGAGCTGGAGCCCGGGAGCTGGGCGGCGCTCGCGCGGCGCGTGCTGCAGGCGGAGCGCGAGATCCTCCCCTTCCGGCGCTACCCGGTCTCCGCGCTGCACGAGGGGCGGCGGCTGGAGCCGCTCTTCGAGGCCTCCTTCAACTTCGTCCACTTCCACCGCCTGGGCGACTTCCTGAAGACGGCGGCGGTCGAGGCCCGCGGCGGACTGTGGGAGCGCGCCGACACCAACTTCACGCTGGTGGCGAGCTTCGGGGTGGGGATGGTGACCGGTGGGCTGCGGCTCTTCCTGGCCTGCGACCGCGCCGAGCTCTCCGACGAGCAGGTGGAGACGGCCGCCGCCCTCTACCCCGCGGTGCTCCGCGCCATCGCCGGGCACCCGCACGCGCGCCACGACGGCGGCGACCTGCTGGGCGGCGCGCTGCTGACGCGCGTCGTGGCGGAGGGGATCGGCCCGGTGGCGGCCGTGGGCCCGCGCGGCCTGCACCGCGTCCTGGAGCGGCGCGCCGCCGCGACGCCGGACGCGCCCGCCGTGGCGTGCGGTGCGGAGCGGCTGTCGTACGCCGCGCTGGACCGCCGCGCCAGCCGGATCGCGCGGCAGCTGCGGGCGCTGGGCGTCGGCGCCGAGACCCGGGTCGCGGTGTGCGTCCCCCGCTCGGCGGACCGGGTGGCGGCGATCCTTGGCGTGCTGAAGGCGGGCGGGACGGCCCTCCCCCTCGACCCCGACGCGTCTCCCCGCCGGCGCGCGGAGACGGCCGCGGCGCTGGAGGCGCGGGTGATGGTGACGCGCGACGGGACCCGCGCGGACGGCTTCGCGACGCTCGCGCTGGACCTGGACACAGTGGCGGTGTCGGCCGAGAGCCCCGCCGCATCCGACGTCTTCGTCCCGCCCGGCGCGCTGGCGCTGGTGCTGGCGGTGCCGGAGCCCCGCGGCGGCGTGGGCGGGGTGCTGCTTCCGCACGCGGCGATGGCGAGCACCGCCGCCGCGCTGGCCGGGGAGCTGGGCGCGGGCGAGGGGACGCGCTGGGCGCTCGCCGCGCCGGCCGGGTCGCCGCTTGAGGTACTGGAGCTGTTCGCCGCGCTCGCCGCCGGCGCCGAGCTGCACTTCGCCCCGCCAGCGCATGCGGAGGAGCTCGAGTCCTTCCTCCTCGAGTCGGACGCGGGCGCGGCGGTGCTCCCCCCGGCGGCGCTGGCGAGGCTGAGCCCCGAGCGGCTTCCCTCGCTCACCGCCGTGGCGGTGCACGGTGCGGTCTGCCCGGCTGGGGTGGCGGCGGAATGGGGCCCGGGTGGGCGCCTGGTGTCGGCGTTCGGGCCGGCGGAGGCGGGGATGCTGGCGCTGGCGGAGCGGCTGGACGGCGCGTCGCCGCCGCTCTCCACGGGCCGGCCGGTGGCGAACGCCCGCGTCCACGTGCTGGACGACGCGCTGGACCCGGTCGCCGCCGGCGTGGCGGGCGAGGTCTGCGTCGGCGGCGACGGGGTGGCGCGAGGGTACGCGGGGCGGCCGGGGCTCACGGCCGAGCGCTTCGTCCCCGACGCCTGGAGTGGCGAGCCCGGCGCGCGGCTCTTCCGCACCGGCGCGCGCGGCCGGCGGCTGGGCGGCGGCGCCGTGGAGCTGCTCGACCTCGCGGAGCCGGCGCTGGCGTGGGACGAGGCGGAGCCGGCGGATGAAGACGATCTCGCCGCGGTGCCGCTGCCGCCGGTGGTCGCCACGGGCCGCACCGGCCTCCTCCCGCTCTCCTTCGCGCAGGAGCGCCTCTGGTTCCTGGACCGGATGGAGCCGGGGAGCGCCCTCTACAACGTCCCCGCCGCGCTGCGGCTGCGCGGGGCGCTCGACGCGCATGCGCTGGAGCGCGCCCTCGGCGAGATCGTCCGCCGGCACGAGGCGCTGCGCACCACCTTCCGCGAGGAGGACGACGCGCCGGTGCAGGTGGTCGCACCCTTCGACGGCTTCACCCTGCACCTGGACGATCTCTCCTCGCTCGACGAAGCGAAGCGCGAGGCCGAGCTGGCGCGCCGCGTCGACGGCGAGACCACGCTGCCCTTCGACCTCTCCGCCGGTCCGCTGCTGCGCGCGCGGCTGCTGCGGCTGGGCGGCGAGGAGCACGTGCTGCTGCTGTGCATGCACCACATCGTCAGCGACGGGTGGAGCCTGCGCGTGCTTTACCGCGAGCTGTGGGCGCTGTACGCGGCGTACCGCGGCGGCGCCGAGTCGCCGCTTCCCGAGCTGGCGGTGCAGTACGCGGACTACGCCGCGTGGCAGCGGGAGCACCTCCGGGGGCGGGCGCTGGACCGGCAGCTCGCCTGGTGGAAGGAGCAGCTGGCGGGTGCACCCGCGCTGCTCGAGCTCCCGACCGACCGTCCGCGGCCGGCGGTGCAGACGCACCGTGGCGGGCAGGTGGCGCTCGACCTTCCCGGCGACGCGGTGGAGCGGCTGCGGGCGCTGGGGCGGAGCGAGGGTGCGACGCCGTTCATGGTGCTCCTGGCCGCCGTGCAGGTGCTGCTGGGGCGATACACCGGGACCGACGACGTGGTGGTGGGGAGCCCGATGGCCGGCCGCACGCAGGAGGTGGAGGGGCTGATCGGCTTCTTCGCCAACACGCTGGTGCTGCGGACGGACCTCTCCGGCGACCCCGGCTTTCGCGAGGTGCTGCAGCGCGTGCGCGGCGTCACGCTCGGCGCCGGCGAGCACCAGGCGGTGCCCTTCGAGAAGGTGGTGGAGGCGCTGCAGCCGGAGCGCTCGCTCGGCCGGTCGCCGCTCTTCCAGGTGATGGTGCAGATGGCGGGCGCGTTCGTTCCGGCGACGGTCGCGACGGGGATGAGCGCGGAACGGGTGGAACTGCGGAACGGCACCACCAGGTTCGACCTCACCTTCGCTTTCGTGGAGCGCGAAGACGGCGTGCGCGGCGTGCTGGACTACGCCACCGACCTCTTCGACGACGCGACCGCCGAGCGCATGGCGCGCCACCTGGCGCTCCTGCTGGAGCAGGTGGCGGACGATCCCGATCTCGCCATCTCCCGCGCGTCGCTGGCGGACGAGGCGGAGCGCGCGCGGCTGCAGGCGTGGAGCGGCACCGACGCCGAAGACGCGTCCGCCGGCTTCGTGCACCGGCGCTTCGCGGAGCAGGCCGCGCGCACGCCGGACGCGGTCGCGGTGACGCACCGCGGGGACTTGCTCACCTACCGCGAGCTGGACGCGCGCTCCAACCGCCTCGCCCACCACCTGCGCGGCCGCGGCATCGCGTCCGAGACGGCGGTCGGGATCTGCCTGGAGCGCACGCCGGAGATGGTGGTCGCCGTGCTGGCCGTGCTCAAGGCTGGCGGCGCCTACGTCCCCCTCGACCCGTCGTACCCCGCGGACCGCCTCGCCTTCATGCTGGAGGACGCGGGCGTAGCGCTCGTCGTCACGCAGGAGAGCCTGCGCGCCCGGCTCCCCGCGCTCGCGGGCGTGGAGCTGCTGAGCGTCGACGGCCTGCGCGAAGCGCTCGCCGCCAAGGACGACGCCCCGGTCGACGGCGGCGCGGACGGACGCGGCCTCGCGTACGTCATCTACACCTCCGGGAGCACGGGGCGGCCGAAGGGCGTGGCGGTGGAGCACGGCGGCCTGGCCGCGTACCTCGACTGGGCCTGCCGCACCTATCCCGGACGCGGCAGCGCGGTCCACAGCTCGCTCTCCTTCGACCTCACCGTCACCAGCCTCTTCGTGCCCCTGCTCGGCGGCGGGTGCGTGGACCTGGTGGAGGAAGCAGCGGGGGTGGATGGGCTCGCGGCGCGCTTCCGCTCGGGCGGCGTCCACGGGATGCTGAAGCTGACGCCGGCGCACCTGCGCCTCCTCGGCGAGCAGCTCAACCGCGCCGACCTCTCTGCGGGTCCCGAGTGCCTGGTGGTCGGCGGCGAGGCGCTGCTGGGTGAGCACCTGGAGCTCTGGAAGCGCCGCCTCCCCGACACCGTCGTCGTCAACGAGTACGGCCCGACCGAGACCGTCGTCGGCTGCTGCATCCACGTCGTGCGCGCCGGCGACGCCGAGGCGGGCCGGGTGCCGATCGGCCGGCCGTCGCCGGGGACGCGGCTCTACGTGCTCGACGCGAACGGCCTGCAGGCGCCGGCCGGCATCCCCGGCGAGCTGTACATCGGCGGTGCGCAGGTGGCGCGCGGCTACGTCGGCCGCCCGAGCCTCACCGCCGAGCGCTTCGTCCCCGATCCCTTCTCCGGCCGGCCGGGCGCGCGGCTGTATCGCACCGGCGATCGGGCGCGGTGGATGGAGAGTGCGGAAGTGCGGGAGTGCGGAAGTGCGTTCGCCTCCGCGCGGGAGGAGCGCACTCCCGCACTCCCGCACTTTCGTACTCGACTACCTCGGCCGACTCGACGAGCAGGTGAAGGTCCGCGGCTTCCGCGTCGAGCCGGGCGAGATCGAGGCAGTCCTCCGTCGCCATCCGCAGGTCGCCGACTGCGCCGTCGTCGCCCGTGAGGATGCACCGGGCGACGTCCGGCTGGTGGCGTACGTCGTCGGCAGTGCCGATCCGGAGACGCTCAAGGCGCACCTGCGGCTCAGCCTCCCCGAGCACATGGTGCCCGCGGACTTCGTCGCGCTGGACGCGCTCCCGCTCACCACCAACGGGAAGCTCGACCGCCGCGCCCTTTCCGCGCCGGAGCCGGCCGTCGCGAGCTCGTTCGTCGCGCCGCGCACGGAGGTGGAGGAGACGATCGCGGGGATCTGGGCGAAGGTGCTGCGCCGGGACCAGGTGGGGGTGCATGACAACTTCCTGGAGATCGGCGGGCACTCGCTGCTGGCGACGCGCGTGGTCTCGCGCATCCGCGCCGCTTTCGGGCTGGAGCTGCCGCTGCGCGCGCTGCTGGAGGCGCCGACCCTGGCGGACCTGGCCGTGGGCGTCGAGGCGCTGCGCGGCGCGAGCCCGGCACCCGTCGCGGCGGTGGTCCGCACGGGGCGCACCGGCCCGCTCCCGCTCTCCTTCGCGCAGGAGCGCCTCTGGTTCCTGGACCGAATGGCGCTCGGGAGCGCCCTCTACAACCTCCCCGCCGCGCTGCGGCTGCGCGGTGCGCTCGACGCGCCCGCGCTGGAGCGCGCGCTCGGCGAGGTCGCCCGCCGGCACGAGGCGCTGCGGACGACGTTCAGCGAAGTCGACGGATCACCCGCGCAGTCGGTCGTCCCGTTCGCCGGCTTCGCGCTGGCGGTTGAGGACCTCTCGGCGGCGGGCGAAGCGGACCGCGAGGCCGCGGTGCAGCGCCGCGCGGCCGAGGAGGCGGCGCGGCCGTTCGACCTCGCCGCGGGTCCGCACTTCCGCGCGCGGTTGCTGCGGCTGGCCGGCGAGGAGCACGTGCTGCTGCTGTGCATGCACCACATCGTCAGCGACGGGTGGAGCATGGGCGTGCTCTTCTGCGAGCTGTGGGCGCTCTACGCGGCCTACCGGGACGGCGCCGAGTCGCCGCTGCTGGAGCTGCCGGTGCAGTACGCCGACTACGCGGCGTGGCAGCGGGAGCAGCTCCAGGGCGAGGCGCTGGACCGGCAGCTCGCGTACTGGAAGGACCGTCTCGCGGGCGCCCCCGCCGTGCTGGAGCTCCCGACCGACCATCCGCACCCGCCGGTGCAGTCGCACCGCGGCGCCCTCGCGCGCATCGACCTCCCGGGTGCCGCGCTGAAGCGGCTGCAGGCGCTGGGGCGGAGCGAGGGCGCCACGCCGTTCATGGTCCTCCTCGGGGCCGTCCAACTCCTGCTGTCGAAGTACGCCGGCACCGACGATGTGGTGGTGGGGAGCCCCATCGCGGGGCGGACGCAGCGCGAGGTGGAGGGGCTCGTCGGCTTCTTCGTCAACACGCTGGTGCTGCGCACCGACCTCTCCGGCGACCCCAGCTTCCGCGAGGTGCTGCGGCGCGTGCGCGACGTCACCCTGAGCGCCTACGAGCACCAGGCGGTGCCGTTCGAGAAGCTGGTGGAGGCGCTGCAGCCGGAGCGCTCGCTGAGCCACTCGCCGCTCTTCCAGGTGATGGTGCAGATGGAGAGCGGGTCCGCCGCGGCCGCGCCGGACGGGCTGCGCCTGGACCGCGTCGGGTTCGCGATCGAGACCACCAAGTTCGACCTCACCGTCGCCTTCGCCGAGGACGAGCGGGGGACGCACGGGGTGCTGGGCTACGCCGCCGACCTCTTCGAGCCCGCCACCGCCGAGCGCATGGCGCGCCACCTGGCGTTCCTGCTGGAGCGCGTGGCGGACGACCCCGACCTCCCCGTCTCCCGTGCGTCGCTGCTGGGCGAGGCGGAGCGCGCGCGGGTGCTGCACGAGTGGAGCGGCACCGACGCGGAGGGCACCGCCGCGCTGGTCCACCGCCGCTTCGCGGATCAGGCCGCGCGCACCCCGGACGCGGTGGCGGTGACGCACCGCGCGGGCACAGTCACCTACCGCGAGCTGGACGCGCGCGCCAACCGCCTCGCCCGCCACCTGCGCCGCCGCGGCGTCTCCGCGGACGTGCGGGTGGGCCTCTGCCTGGAGCGCACGCCGGAGATGGTGGTCGCGGTGCTGGCGGTGCTGAAGGCCGGCGGCGCCTACGTCCCCCTCGACCCGTCGTATCCCGCCGAACGCCTGACCTTCATGCTGGACGACGCCGGCGCGGCACTGGTGCTCACGCAGGAGAGCCTGCGCTCCGCCCTCCCGGCGACGGCCGGCGTCGAGATCCTGAGCGTCGACGGCCAGCGCGCCGCCATCGCCGCCGAGGACGACGCCCCCGTCGACGGCGGCGCGGAGGGCCGCAGCCTCGCGTACGTCATCTACACCTCCGGGAGCACCGGCCGGCCGAAGGGCGTAGGGGTCGAGCACGGCGGCCTGGCCGCGTATCTCGACTGGGCCTGCGCGACCTATCCCGGCCGCGGCAGCGCGGTGCACAGCTCGCTCTCCTTCGACCTGACCGTCACCAGCCTCTTCGTGCCCCTGCTCGGCGGCGGGTGCGTGGAGCTGGTGGAGGAAGAGGAGGGGGTCGACGGGCTCGCCGCGCGCCTCCGCGACGGCGCCGGCTACCCGGTGCTGAAGCTGACCCCCGCGCACCTCCGCTTCCTCGGCGAGCAGCTCGACGGGCGCGAGCTCGGCGTCGGGGCGGAGTGCCTGGTGGTCGGCGGCGAGGCGCTGCTGGGCGAGCACCTGGAGCTCTGGTGGCAGCGCCTCCCCCACACCCTCGTGGTCAACGAGTACGGCCCGACCGAAACCGTGGTCGGCTGCTGCATCCACGCCGTCCGCGCCGGCGACGCCGGAGCCGGCCGGGTGCCGATCGGCCGGCCGGTGCCCGGGACGCGGCTCTACGTCCTCGACGCGGGCGGTCTCCCGGCGCCGGCCGGTGTCTCCGGCGAGCTGTACATCGGCGGCGCGCAGGTGGCCCGCGGCTACATCGGCCGCCCGGCGCTCACCGCCGAGCGCTTCCTCCCCGATCCCTTCTCCGGACGCCCCGGCGCGCGGCTGTATCGGACGGGCGACCGGGCGCGCTGGACAGAAAGTGCAGTTCTCGATTACCTCGGCCGCCTCGACGAGCAGGTCAAGGTCCGCGGCTTCCGCGTGGAGCCGGGCGAGATCGAGGCGGCGCTGCGCCGCCACCCGGGCGTGGCCGACTGCGCCGTCATCACCCGCGAACATGCGCCGGGCGACGTGCGGCTCGTCGCCTACGTCGTCGGCACGGCCGATCCGGAGACGCTCAAGCCGCACCTGCGCCTCACCCTCCCCGAGCACATGGTCCCCGCGGACGTCGTCTCGCTGGACGTGCTCCCGCTCACGTCGAACGGGAAGCTCGACCGCCGCGCCCTCCCCGCGCCCTCCGGTGGGAGCGGCCGCGGGCTGCGGCCGGAAACCGAGCTGGAAGGCCGGCTTGGCACGCTCTGGCAGGAGGTGCTGGGGATCGCCGCCGTGGGCGTGGAGGACAACTTCTTCGACCTGGGCGGGCACTCGCTGCTGCTGGCGCGGCTGCAGTCGCGGCTCGGCCGGGAGCTGGGGCGCGAGGTGCCGCTGGTGGAGCTCTTCCGCTACCCCACCGTCCGCTCCCTCGCGCGCTGGCTGCAGGGCACCTCGACGGACGACAGCGCGGCGACGAAGGGCGAGGAGCGGGCAGGGATCCGGCAGGCCGTGCTGGGGCGGCTGGCGACGCGCCGGACGCGGGGGGCCTAGATGGCGGACCGATCACTTCTCGACGCAGGGGACATGGCAGAGCCGAGCAGTGCGGGCGGGGCACGCACCGGGTTCGAGGTCGCGATCGTCGGCATGGCGGGACGCTTCCCCGGCGCCGACGACGTCCAGGCGTTCTGGCGCAACCTCCGCGCGGGGGTGGAGGCGATCACCTTCTTCACCCGCGACGAGATGGTGGCGGCGGGGACGGCCCCGGCGCTGGCGGACCACCCGGACTTCGTCCCGGCGATGGGCGAGCTGCGCGCGGCCGACGAGGTGGACGCGGTGCTCTTCGGCCTCACCCCGCGCGACGCCGAGGTGCTGGACCCGCAGCACCGCCTGCTGCTGGAGTGCGCCTGGTCCGCGCTGGAGCACGCGGGCTACGACCCGGCCCGCGGCGACCGGCAGATCGGGGTGTTCGCCGGGTCCGGCACCAGCGCCTACGTCCGCTACCTCCAGGCGAGCGCGGACCTGGTCGAAGCCGTGGGGCTGATGCGCATCGGGCTGTGGAACGAGAAGGACCAGCTCGCCGCCGGCGTCTCCTACCGCCTGAACCTGCGCGGGCCGAGCATGGCGGTGCAGACCGCCTGCTCCACCTCGCTGGTGGCGGTGCACCTCGCCTGCCAGAGCCTGGTCACCGGCGAGTGCGACCTGGCGCTGGCGGGCGGCGTGTCGGCGCAGGTGCCGCTGCGGCGCGGCTACCTCTACACCCCCGACGGCATCGGCTCCCCCGACGGCCACTGCCGCGCCTTCGACGCGGGCTCGCTGGGCACGGTGGGCGGGTGCGGCGTCGGCCTGGTCGCGCTCCGCCGCCTGGACGACGCGCTGGCCGACGGCGACACCATCCACGCCGTGGTCCGCGGCTCGGCGATCAACAACGACGGCGCGCAGAAGGTGGGCTACACCGCGCCCAGCGTGGCCGGGCAGGCGCGGGTGATCTCCGAGGCGCTCGCGGTGGCCGGGGTGGACGCCGCCTCGCTGCAGTACCTGGAGACGCACGGCAGCGGCACGCCGCTCGGCGACGCCATCGAGCTCAAGGCGCTGGGCGAGGTGCTCGGCCGCGGCGGCGCGGGCCACAGCTGCGCCATAGGCTCGGTGAAGAGCAGCGTCGGGCACCTGGACACGGCCGCGGGGATCGCGGGGCTGATCAAGACCGTCCTCGCCCTGGAGCACGGCGAGATCCCCGCGTCGCTCAACTGCGCCGTGCCGCACCCGGGGATCAAGGCGATGGGCGGGCGGGTGTTCGTCAACACCGCGCTGCGCCCCTGGGAGCGCAACGGGGCGCCGCGCCGGGCGGGGGTGTCGTCCTTCGGCATCGGCGGGACCAACGCGCACGTGGTGCTGGAGGAGGCGCCCGAGCGCGAGCCCTCCGGCCCCTCGCGCGCTCAGCAGCTGCTGGTGCTCTCGGCGAAGACGCCCACCGCGGTCGCGGCGGCGGCGGAGAACCTGGCCGCGCACCTGGAGCGCGAGTCCACGCCGCTGGCCGACGCCGCCTACACGCTGCAGACGGGGCGGCGCGAGCTGGAGCACCGCCTGGCCGTGGTCTGCGGCGACGCCGTGGAGGCCGCCGCCGGGCTGCGCGCCGCCGCCGCCCGCGGCACCCGCGGGGTGCAGCGCACCGAGCGGCCGGTGGCGTTCCTCTTTCCCGGCCTGGGGATGCACCACGTGGACATGGGGCGCGGCCTGTACGACGCCGAGCCCGTCTTCCGCGCGGCGGTGGACGAGTGCTGCGAGCTGTTGCGGCCGGTGCTCGGCTCCGACCTGCGCGAGGGGCTCTACTCGCCCGCCGTCCCGTCACCCGAATCGTCCGATAACGGCGGGGAACCGCACGGGGGATGGGACCTGCGGCGTCTCCTCGGCCGGGACGGCGGGGGTGAGGTCAGCGGCGAATCGCCGATGGACGAGACGGCGTTCGCGCAGCCGGCGGTGTTCGTGACCGAGTACGCGCTGACGAAGCTGTGGACGAGCTGGGGGGTGCTCCCCCGCGGGCTCCTCGGCCACTCGCTCGGCGAGTACGTCGCCGCGTGCGTGGCGGGCGTGCTCTGCCTGGACGACGCGCTGCGGCTGGTGGCGCTGCGTGCGCGGCTGATCGGCGGCCTCCCCGCGGGCGCCATGCTCGCCGTCCCGCTGGGCGAGGCCGCGCTGCGCGAGATCCTCCCGCCCGCGCTGGACGTCGCCGCGGTGAACACGCCGGAGAGCTGCGTGGTGGCCGGCACCGCCGAGGCGATCGACGCCTTCGAGGCGCTGCTCACCGGGCGCGGGACCGTCAGCCGCCGCCTGGTCGCCCGCCACGCCTTCCACTCCCGCGCCATGACGCCGGTGGCGGCGGAGCTGGAGCGGGTGGTGGCGGGCTTCACCCTGCGCGCGCCCGAGATCCCCTTCATCTCCAACGTGACGGGGACGTGGATCACCGACGACGAGGCGCGCTCGCCCGCCTACTGGGCGCGCCACCTCACCCGCACGGTGCGCTTCGCCGACGGCGTGGCCACGCTGCGCCAGGATCCCGGCTGGGCGCTGCTGGAGGTGGGGCCGGGGCAGACGCTGGGCGCCTGGGCGCTCCAGCACGCTGCCGGCGGCACGCCGGACGACCGCGCCGTGCACAGCTCGCTGCGGCACCCGCACAACCGCGTGGGCGACCTGCACTTCCTGCTGGAGAGTCTGGGCGGGCTCTGGGCTGCCGGGGTGGAGGTGGACTGGGCCGCCTTCAGCGGCGGCGAGCGGCGACACCGCGTGCCGCTGCCGGGCTACCCCTTCGAGCGGAAGCGCTTCTGCGTCGGCCCTCCGCCGCGGGCGGACGTCGGGGTGGCGAAGGACGAGCCGGCGGGAATGGCGATGGATTCCGGGAACGCGGCGACCGAGTCAAACGAGATGAAAGGACCCGACGTGGTGGATAACCAGCCGGCGGCGCAGGCGAACCGGACGGCGCCGTCTCCCCGGCACGAGGCCGTGCTGGGCCAGCTCCGGGGGATCGCCTCCGAGCTGACCGGGATCGAGGAGCCGCACGTGGCGTCCGACCTGGACCTCTTCCGGGTGGGGTTCGACTCGCTCCTCCTCCTCCAGGCGATCCAGGCGATCGAGAAGCGGATGGGCGTCCGCCTCTCCCTGGTCGTCGTGCTGGAGGAGCTGACCACGCTGGACGCGCTCGCGAAGTACATCGACGAGGTGCTCCCCCCCGACGCCGTGGTGCAGAACGGGAAGCACGCCGTCGAGCCGGCACCGGCGCCCGCAGCTTCCCCTGTCGCCCTCCCGGCCGCCGTCGCCGAGGCGCCGCGGATCCCCGCGCCGCCCGCGTTCTACCCGCTCCCCGCCGCTCCCGCCGCCGGCGGCAGCGCGCTGGAGCAGGTGGTGGCGCAGCAGCTCCACGCGATGTCGCAACTGATGGCGCAGCAGCTCGCCGCCGTCGCCGGCCACGCCGTCCACGTCGCGCCGCAGGCCGCGCCCGCCGCGCCCGTCGCCGAGGCACCCGCGGCGTCGGCCCCGGTACCGGTGCCCGCACCGTCGTTCCACGTGCCGCAGTCGCCGCGCGCGAAGATCCAGCCGGACACGCCGTTCGTCGCCTACCAGCCCGTGAACACCGAGGCGGGTGGGATGACGGCGCAGGAGAAGACGTATCTGGACGGCTTCATCGAGCGCTACGTGGCGCGGACCCCGGCCTCCAAGGCGCACCAGGCGCGCTACCACCAGCCGCTGGCCGACAGCCGCGTGACCGCACGCTTCCGCCGGGCCTGGAAGGAGATGATCTACCCGATCGTCGGCAAGCGCGCGCTGGGCTCGCGGGTATGGGACCTGGACGGGAACGAGTACGTCGACACCGCCATGGCCTTCGGGTGCAGCCTGTTCGGGCACGCGCCGGAGTTCGTCAGCCGCGCCATCCGCCAGCAGGTGGAGGTGGGCTACGGCGTCGGCCCGCAGTCCCCCGACGCCGGGCGCGCCGCGGAGCTGATCTGCGAGCTGGGCGGGAACGACCGCGCCGTCTTCTGCAACTCGGGGACGGAAGCGGTGATGGGCGCCATCCGCGCCGCCCGCACCTACACCGGGCGCACGAAGGTCGCCTACTTCGCCGGGAGCTACCACGGCTGGTCCGACATCGTGCAGGGGCGCGTCCTCCCCACCGGCGACGGCAAGGTCCGCCCCACCGCGCCTGGCATCCCCGGGGTCGCGCTGGAGGACGTCGTCATCCTCCCCTACGACCAGCCCGAGTCGCTGGAGCGCCTGGCGCCGCTGTTGAAGGACGTCGCCGTGGTCATGGTGGAGCCGGTGCAGAGCCGCCGGCCGGACATCCAGCCGCGCGCCTTCCTCCACGAGTTGCGCCGCATCACCCGCGACGCGGGGACGCTGCTGCACTTCGACGAGCTGATAACCGGCTTCCGCATCCTCCCCGGCGGCGCGCAGGCGTACTTCGGCGTCGACGCGGACCTGGTGACCTACGGGAAGGTGATCGCCGGCGGGCTCCCCATGGGCGTGGTGGCGGGGAAGAGCGACCCGATGAGCGTGTTCGACGGCGGCGTGTGGAGCTACGGCGACGACTCCTATCCCCCGGCGCAGCGCACCCTCTTCGCCGGCGCCTTCTTCAAGCACCCGCTCTCCATGGCGGTGACCTGCGCGCTGATGGAGGAGGTCCGCCGCCGGGGCGCGCCGATGTACGACCGGCTGAACGAGCGCTCGGCGCGGCTGGTGGAGCGGATGAACGACTTCTTCGAGGCGGAGCGCTTCCCGGTGACGGCGGTGCACTTCGGGTCGATGTACCGCTTCTTCTTCGGGCCGGAGGTGCGCTTCAACGATCTCTTCAACCACCACCTGATCCACGAGGGGATCCACGTGATCCCCGAGACCGGCACGCACTTCCTCTCCACCGCGCACAGCGACGAGGACGTGGAGCGGGTGTTCGCGGCGGTGTGTGCCTCGGCCGTGGCGATGCGGCAGGGCGGTTTCATCCCCGCGCCCGCCGGCCCGCCGGCGCCGTCCGGACACGCGCCGCCGTCCCCCTCCCGCGCCCCCGCCCCGGTCGCCGAGACGCGGGAGGACGGGGTCCGCGTTCTCCCCGTCTCCGAGGGCCAGCGCCAGCTCTGGATCGAGTCGCAGATGGGCGACGCCGCGAGCCTGGCCTACATCGAGTCGACCTCCTTCCGCCTGCGCGGCGCGCTGGACGTCGGGGCGATGCGCGCGGCGCTGCAGGACCTGGTGGACCGGCACGACACCCTGCGCACCACCTTCGGCCCCGACGGCGACGTGCAGCTCGTCCACCCCGCGCTTGCGGTCGACGTGCCACTGGAGGACTTTCGCGGCGCGCCGCCGGAGGCGCGCGAGGCGTGGCTGGCGGCGTGGGTCCGCGACCGCGTGCGGCGCCCCTTCGACCTGGCGCACGGGCCGCTGGTCCGCTTCGCCCTCGCCGCGCTGGGCGAGGACGAGCACCTGCTCATCTTCGACGCGCACCACGCGGTGCTCGACGGGTGGTCGTCCGGGATCCTCTTCGAGGACCTGGGCGCGCTCTACCTGGCGCGGAAGGAGGGGCGCGCCCCGGCGCTCCCGCCGCGCCCGGACCACGCGGCGCTGGTGCGCGCCCAGATCGACGCGTTGCGCGAGGACCCCGCGGCGGGCGCCTACTGGTCTGCGCAGTTCGCCGACGGCGCGCCGGTGCTGGAGCTCCCCGCCGACCGCCCCCGCCCGCCCACGCGCGGCTACCGCGGCGAGCGCGTCACCCGGATCGTGGACGGCGCGCTGATGAACCGCCTGGCGGTGGCGGGGCGCGAGCACGGGCTCAGCCTCTTCCACACCTTCCTCTCCGCCTGCTTCGTCTGGCTGGGCCGGCTGAGCGGCCAGGACGACGTGGTGGTCGGCACCCCCTCGGCCGGGCAGGCGGGGCGGGCGGGGGCGGCGGAGCTGGTGGGCTACGGCATCAGCGTGCTCCCGGTGCGCGCCCGGATGGAGGACTCGGCGCGCTTCGTGGAGCACGCGCGGCGGGTGCGGCGCGCGGTGGTGGGCGCGCTGGAGCACCAGAACTTCTCCCTCCCCGCGCTAGTGGAGCGGCTGCAGCCGGTGCGCGACCCCAGCCGGCCGCCCCTCTTCCAGGCGGCGATGTACCTGGACCGCGGCGCCGAGGAGGCGACGCTGGGCGACCTGCGCGCCGGCGTGGAGAGCAACTTCGGCGGCGGGGCGCGGGTGGAGCTGGGGCTGGGGGTGATCGAGCTCCCGAACGCGCTGCGGCTGGACTGCGACTTCTCCGCCGACCTCTTCGACCGCGAGACGGTGGAGCGCTGGCTCGCCCACTTCGAGCGGCTGCTGGAAGGCATCGCCGCCAACCCCGAGGTGCGGCTCGGCGCGCTGGAGATGGTCGGCCCCGGCGAGCGCCGCCGGCTGCTGGAGGAGTGGAACCGCACCGACGCCGCCGTCCCCGCCGGCACCGTCCACGCCCGGGTCGAGGCGCACGCCGCCCGCACCCCCGGCGCACCCGCGGTCGAGGCCGACGGCGAGGTGCTGGGCTACGGCGAGCTGAACGCGCG
>DASYJZ010000390.1:0-2710 GCA_035995965.1 Longimicrobium sp.
TGCTGTCGGTGCGTCTCGTTGCGACGAAACACGGCTCGCGCGGCTCGGGAGGGGAGAGAACCGTCAGGTAGGCTAAGCCATATTCTACCAGCAGCTTACCCATGCTGCAAGCACCTGGGCAGGCTTTTTAGACCGGACTCCTTTATGTCTCGCTGATTGTTGCCGGAAAAGTTGCTTGGTCCGCGCGGTCCCTTGGGCGCATATTGCGTAAGTTCATGGCACCCATCGCCCTCTATCAATCGCTCCCTCGATGACCGTCTATTCCTGCCCCGCCTGTGGGGGATCGCCACGCCCCCAACGTCTGGTGGACCACCCGGCGCGAGTTCCACGAGCTGAGCGACGAGGACCGCCGCCTGGACCCGAAGTGCCCGCGCACCGGCGAGCTGGTGCTGGCCGAGCTGCGCTGGGACGAGGCCGCGGCGTGACCGCCGTCCACGCCGGGTGAGCGCGATGTCCGTGCTGCGGCTGCGAGGCGTGATCCTGAACTCCGCTCACACCTGTCCCGTCTGCGGCGGGGAGACCATGCGGGTGAAGCGGCCCTGGGCGTTGAGGGTGCTCCTGAACCTGCTGCACCTGCGCTACCGCCTGTGCCGGCACTGCATGCGCACCTGGATCGCCCTGCGCTGACGGCCGGCGGCGCGGATTCGTCGACGAGAGAGAGGCCCCGCGTGCGGGAGTGCACGCGGGGCCTTTCGCCGCCCGGCCCCGGCGGCAACATCGCGCTACTCGATCAGCCCGTTCCGCGTCACCTGCACGGGTGCATAGCGCCCTACCAGGTCCGGTACCAGCCGCGGCACCCGGCACGTCTGCACGTACCCCGTGGCGGAGTACGCGGGACGCTCCAGGTCGTCGGCCTCGACCGCGTCGGGGGCGTACGCCGCGCCCGGCGCGCCGCGCCCGTTCGCAGGCGGGGTGTGGGAGAAATGGAACGAGTAGTCCACCTCGGCCTCGATGGCGGCCAAGGTGGTCGGGTGGAGCGACGAGACCTCGCCCACCACGAAGAGCGCGGTGACGGCCTCGGTGTTCAGGAGCTGCAGCACGGTGGGCCAGAACAGGCGCTCGGTGGCGAGCGAGGGGAGCAGCTGCTCAGCCAACTCAACCTCGTAGAAGAGCACCCGCTCGATGGGGCTCCCGTACCTGCGGCCTCGCAGGATGTACTGCCGCAACTCGGCCAGGATCTGGTCGCCGGTGAGGCTGCCGCCCGGCGAATACCAGCGGAGTTGCGTCTGCACGATCCCGGACCAGCGCCGCGACAGCTCCGCGTGCCGGCGGAGCATCTGGTTGAAGCGGACCTCCGGCGTGTTGAAGGTGACGACCAGCACGCTATTCACGTTCGCCTTCTCGCGCGCCGGCGCCCTCGCCTCGGCGCGCGCGCTGGCGTGCGGCGCCTCGGTGAGGAGCTGCAGCGCGAAGAGCAGGACGCTCGCCTCAGGCACCCCCGACACCAGCACCGAACTCTTCTCCTCGATCCGTTCGACGCCCAGCGCCTCGCCCAGCACGGGAGGGAGGCGGATCGCGCGGTGCTCGCTGAGGGTCGCCGACACCCGGCGGCGGATGGTGTCGCGCACCGCCCCAAGCGACGGGTACACCACCACTCCCTTCCGCTCGGCCAAGTGGTACGGATGAGGACCGCGGTGGTAGTCCTGCGTGCGACACTTGCTCACCTCCATCCGCCGCATCCGCCCCTTGGAGGCGGGGGCGAGTTCGATCAGGGTGTCGGCGATATACGGCACCACGCTGAGGCGCGGGTCGTCGGCCTCGCTGAGCAGGAAGCCGAAGAAGTGCTCCTTCTCGACCGCGCGGATCACCCCGTACAGCATCTGCCGCAGATCGTCGGCCGAGGCGGACTCGGCCCAGGTGAGCGCGTTCAGGCTGTCCAGCACCAAGGCCCGCTGCGTGTACCGGGTGGCCGCCGCCAACTCGGCCATGATCGCACCGACCCCCGTCGTCGCTCCCGCCTCGAGCTTGTAGAAGAGGAGCGTGCCGCAGGGGTGATGCGCCTCACCGCGCAACTTCTCCAGCGGTCCCTCGCTCCCCAGCAGAATGCGGAAGGTCGGGCGCAGCAGGTCGAAGGTGACGAGGCGCTCGGCGATGCTGTCGTAGTCTTCCTCGAACGAGCAGTAGACGCCCAGCCCCCCCTTCGAGGCGATGTCGCAGAGCAGTTGAAGGCCCAAGAGCGTCTTGCCGCAGCCGGCCGGCCCGGTGATCACGAAGGTGCGGCCGGCCTCCCGGCGTGGGAGCAGCCCGCCGCGGAGCACGAAGTTCAGCCCCTGGATCCCCGTCTGAATCCCGAAGATCGCGGTCTGCAGAAAGGTGTACTCCAGCGGCCGCAGCATGCTCACGCACTGCCGCCGGTGCGCCGCGCGCGCGACCAGCGGCGGCCCCTGCGGGGCGCGCTCGTGCTCCTCGTCGGGGTCCGGCATGTCCGGGAGGAACTGGTAGCGGAAGCGCACCAGCCGCCTGAGCCGCAGGAAGAGGTAGAGGCCCATCGCCAGCGGCAGCGCCTCGGCGTGCGACGCGGGGAGCGTCGACCGCGCGCTGACGGCGGTGAGGAGGGCAGTGATCTCGTGCACTAGGAAGGCGGTGCCCAGCGTGGCGCCCCGGGCGGCCAGCACGCTGTGGCTGGGGTGGGCGTGCCCGAAGAACATCTCGTTCACCCGGTCGCACACGTGTGCCAGCGCGAACCGGAACTCCTGCTCGTTTGGCAGCC
>DASYJZ010000391.1:0-5307 GCA_035995965.1 Longimicrobium sp.
TCCTTCAACTGCTCGGTCGTGAACCGCCCCGTATCATCGGGCGAAACGACCTCTCGCCACGGCATGTCGTTCTTCATCGGAATCATCTCTCTTCGCCAGGTTCACGTCCAATCTACAACCGTGCGCAACGTGGTCAAAGGCCGGAGGTGGCCGGCTTACCGCCAGGTCTCCTCGCCGTCCTCGTCACCGCCGAGCATCTCCTTCAGGTCGCCGAGCCGTTCGTCGAGCTCGGCACGGTTCGCGTCGCGGGCCTCGGGCGAGCCCATGAAGCCCAGCTCCCAGAAGACCGCGTGCACGAGCTCGCCGAAGGTGATGGTGATGCGGTCCTCCAGGACGACGTTCTCCTCGCGGCGGCCGGCGCGGAAGGTGATCGCCGGGTTGTAGCGCAGCGGCAGGTGGGTCAGCTCGTTCACCGGCGAGAAGTCGAGCGCGAAGCCCCCGTCGTAGGTTTCGGGGTCGATCTCGGGGTTCGCGGCGAAGAAGCCCGGGTACGGCTCGTCCCAGCGGCCCCAGCCGTGGAAGCCGCGGTCCAGGCGGTAGGGTCCGACCCACGTCCCGTTCTGCGTCCCCGGGATCATGCGCTGGCGCCGGGGCTTCCCCGTGATGGGATCGTCCCCGGTCGCGTCGACGATCCTGAACGGCTTCTTCTCGCCGATGAGGTCGTGGAGGGCGTCCGCCACGGAATCGTGCTCCACGGCCTCGTCCTCGTCCACGAACCGGAGCGGCTCGTCGGGATTCTCCGGGTCCTCCACGTATTCCGTGAGCTCGGCCGTGTTGTAGACCTCGACGAAGCGGACGCCGTCGTCGTCCTCCCGCGCCGGCGGCGCTTCCGCCTCGGCGAGGAACGCCGCCACGTCGCACGACAGCATCGCGGAGAGACCCTCGATCCCCTGGACCGCGCGCAGCAGGGAGAAGAGGTCGCCCAGGGTGTAGTCGGGGTCGATCTCCGCGAGGTTGCTGTGCCAGACGCCCAGGAGCTCGAACACGTCGGCAGGAACGGATGTCTCGGGCTCTCCGTCGCGCTCGCGCCGGAGGCCGTCCTTCGTCAGCCAGACCGTGAATCCAGACATGGCGATGACCGTGGAGGGGAATTGCGCATGCGAAAAGCCCCAACTCCAGCCGCGTAGATTGGCGCGGAAGTCGGGACCTCGAATCAGCTCTCCAAGCCTGTCCGGCGAATCTAATCAGACACGATGTCCATTTCTAGACCATTTTCTGGGTCACGGCCACGTTTGTGAGCGCCGCCGCGTGATCCGCCGGTTCAAGCGCTCTCCGGGACGCGACAGAAGGTCTCGATTCCCCGATTGACTGTGCGTTCCTGAAGTGTATCGATGGGCGGGCTATCGATCCTTCGGCCTGCCAAGTCTTTCCCGGATAGAAGGATGCACGGTGGTCGGCCTCAGGATGCCGTTTGGGGGATTTGCACGAATGCACAGTTGATCGTGGCGATCGGTATCCTATCACCAGCGCCGCAGAGCCGCGGAGAGGCTCGGCGGCTCCCTCTGCGGCTCCGCGGCTCTGCGTGAGATTGCTGTTGCCCGTTGCTACGTCGCCGCCGTGACGTTGCGGCCGAAGCGCTGCGAGAGGCGCCGCAGCACCTGCTCGCTGATGCCGCGCAGCGTGTCGAACACGCCAGCGCCGGCGAGCGAGCGCGCCTCGTAGCGCGGGAGGCCGCGGTAGTTCAGCAGGTCGTCCAGCTCCTCCACGCCCATCACCTCAGGGAGGTCGCGCTTGTTGTACTGCAGCACGATGGGGATCGAGCGCGGGTCCACCCCCTGCTCCAGCAGGTTCACCTGCAGGTTGCGGAAGCTGTCGATGTTCTCGTCGGCCTGGGCGCGCTGGCTGTCGGCCACGAACACCACGCCGTCGGCCCCCTGCAGCACCAGCTTGCGGGTGGCGTCGTAGTAGACCTGCCCGGGGACGGTGTAGAGCTGGAAGCGCGTCTGGAACCCCGAGATCGTCCCCAGGTCCAGCGGCAGGAAGTCGAAGAAGAGGGTGCGGTCGGTCTCGGTGGCGAGCGACACCATGCGCCCGCGCCGGTCCTCGGGGACCTGCCCGTAGATGTACTGCAGGTTCGTGGTCTTCCCCGAGCGCCCCGGACCGTAGTACACGATCTTCGAGGTGATCTCGCGGGTGGAGTAGTTGACCAGGGACATCGCTCTTCCGCTTCCCCTCTGGTTGTGCCGTTATGCGCCGCCCGCGGCAGGCCGCGCGTCCGGCGCGGTGCCGAAGATGGTTTCCAGCCCCGCCGACAGGTCGCGCTCGAAGGCGCGCGCGTCGGCCGTGGGCCGCGTCTCGCTCCACCCCGGGAGCCCCGCCACCTCGCGCGCCAGGTCGGCGAAGAACACCTGCACCAGCCCGATCGACGAGTCCTCGCCGAACACCGCGATGGCGACCAGCTCCTCGGCGGGGGTGCGGAAGGGGCCGATGAACACCTGCGCGGCGCGCCCGCCCTGGTGCAGGTGGCGGAAGCCGCCCTCGCCCAGCATCACCGCCAGCGCGTGGCTGCTGGCGTGGATCCCCGCCCCCAGCGACGCCACCCCCATCACGTCCAGCGCCCGCGCGAAGCCGCGCTGCGCCAGCACCTGCCCGCTCTCGTTGATCAGCAGCACCAGCCGGAGCCCCGCCTCGCGGGCGAAGCGGTCCACGGGGGCGGCCAGCGCGCCGACGAACTCCGCGAGGTCGGCGCGCCTCATCCCAGCGCCTCGACCACCTTCGCCGCCTCCAGGCGCACCAGCCCCACGTTCACCCAGCTCTCGGCCACCACCACCAGCAGCAGGTCGCCCAGCTCCGGCGGCGCGGCCGCGAAGAGCAGCCCGTCTTCCCCCTCCACCTGCACGAACTGCGCGGCGCCGAACTCCGCCGCCTGCACGGAACGGCGGGCGCGACGAAAGATGGAGGCCACCAGCGCCGCCGCGGCGTCGCCCGGCACGCCCACCATCAACTCCTCCTCCACGATCAGCCCGTCGTCCAGCGCCACGACCATGGAGCCGCGCACGCCGGAGACGCGGTTGACGCGGTCGAGGAGGGCGCCGTACGCGCTCACGGCGCGCCTCCCCCCGTGGCGGCGACGAAGCGGCGCGCGGCGTCGCGTGCGCGTCCGGCCACGCGCAGCACCCACCCCATCGGCACGTCGCGCCGCCCGGCGACGGCCATCATCCCCCCGTCGTCCGTGGGCGTCAGGCGGATCACCGCCTCGGGGGTCTCCACCAGGATCCCCTTCCACCCGCCCAGCTTCAGGTGCCGCACCGCGCGCTCCGCCTCGGACGACGCGGGGGAGAGCACCGCGGCGATCTCGGGCCCGCGGTCGCGCCCGCCGGCGTGCAACCCGCCCGCGACCACGTAGCCCTGCGCGTCCAGCAGCACCGCGCCGATCATCCCCCGCTCCACCCCCACCGCCCGCAGCTCGCGCTCGAGCACGTCAAAGGCGCTGCCGCCATCTCCCGACGTCCCCTCCGCAGAGACAGGGATCGGGGTAGCCGCGGCGAGGGCGGGGGCCGTCTCCTCGGGCGGCGCGGCCGGCGGCGCGGCGAACGGGACCGGTCCGTCGACGGGGCGGCGGGGCGGCGGCCGCCCCTCGCGCCTGGCGGCGTGGATCTCCTCCAGCAGCCCGCGGACCTCGCCGTCCTCGAAGTCGCTCTCCAGCGCCTTCTCCAGGTGCCGCTCCGCCGCCTCCAGGTCGCCGCGTGCGTGGCAGAGGAAGGCGATCTCGCGGCGCGAGGCGTGGTGCTCCGGCGCCAGCGCCAGCGCGATGTCCCACTCGTCGAACGCCTTCACCGCGTCGCCGCCGTCGCGGTAGAGCCGGCCCAGGAGGTGGTGCGCCTCCACGTCGTTGGGGTGCCGCTCCAGCCCCCGCACCACCAGCCGCAGCGCCGCGTCCAGGCGCCCGGCCTCGCGGTAGTACTGCGCGAGCGGGAGGAAGGCGGGGCTGCCGGGGTCGGCGGCCACCTCCTCGCTCCACTGCCGGAGCTGCTGGGGGGTGGCGCTCACTCGGCCTCCCGGTCCATCACCGCCAGCAGCCGGTCGGCGGCGTCCCTGGCGTCGGCCGCGTTCAGGCGGCGCGCGCCGTCGTCGTCCTCCAGCCGCAGGTAGGTGGCCCAGGCCTCGCGCGCCCGATGGAAGTCGCCCGTGTGCGCCGCGGCGAAGCCCAGGTAGTAGTGCGTGGGCGCCGCGAGCGGGTCGAGCGCGGCGGCGCGGGCCAGCGCGACCACCGCCTCGCCCCAGCGCCCCAGCCGCCGCTGCGCCTGCGCCAGCGCCAGCCACACCTCGGGGCGGTCCGGGTGGCCGCGGCTCAGGTCGTCCAGGATGCGGCGGGCGCGGTCGGCGTGGCCGTCGCTGATCGCCAGCTTGGCCTCGCCCAGCGCATCGCGCAGCGGGCGCTCCATGGGCGCCGCGGGCTCTTCCTGGCGCTCCTCCAGGATCTCCACCACGCCGGTGGTCACCAGGCCGTAGACGATCTTGGCCACGGTGAACTCGCTGCGCCCCAGCCCGGTGGCGATCTCCTTCAGCGTGCGGGCGCCGTCGATCTCCGCCAGCACCTCCCACTCCGAGGGGTGCAGGTCGAGCGTGGGAGACTCGGCCGAGTCCTGCACCAGCGCGGGGATCACCCCCATGTGGGGGACCTTCGGCTCCAGCGTGCTCCACTCGTCCACCCGCCGCGCCGCCTCCATCAGCAGCGACTCGGTGGGCACGCGCACGCTCACCCCGGCGCCGTTCTGCACCGCGGACTCCTCGAAGCGGAAGTAGCCGTCCTTCCACTGGATCAGCGCGTAGATCGCCTCCTCGATCTGGAAGCGGAGCTGCCGCCTGACGTCGTCGGCCGAGACGGAGCCCTGCTCCACCAGGATCTCGCCCAGCGGCCGGCCCGGCGCGGCCTCCTGCGCGCGGCGCGCCTGCTCCACGTGGCGCTCGGTGACCTTGCCGGCGCGCAGCAGCAGGTGGCCGATGCGTTCCTGCACCTCGCCCAGCTCGGCCCCGGTCACGGCGCCGCGGTCGAAGCGCACCACCGCGGGGCGGTGGCGCGACTCGTGGGTGATGGTGAGCACGCCGGTCTTGCGCGACAGGTCCAGGAGCTGGAAGACGTCGCTGAGCGCGAGCTCGCGGAGAGGTCCTTCGATTGCCATCGGCGTCCGTCAGGGCCCCGCGGGCGCCGCCGCGGTCTGGAACACGTGCGCGATGTCCAGCGCCGTGTCGATGTTTGCGCGCGCGGGCCCGGCGTACGGCCCGGCGGAGTCGGCGTCCACCGCGCGGCGCCAGTGCTCGATCGCCTCGCGGAAGCGCCGCTCGGCGGCGGCCACCACCCCCAGG
>DASYJZ010000392.1:0-4720 GCA_035995965.1 Longimicrobium sp.
CGGCGGACGAGCGCGAGCGCATCTTCCAGCCCTTCTACCGCCGCCCCGGCGTGGCGCCCGACGCGGGCGGCGCGGGGCTCGGCCTCTCCATCGCCCGCCGCCTGGCCGAGGCGCAGGGCGGCACCCTCGCCGTAGAGCCGCGCCCGGGCGGCGGGAGCACGTTCCTGTTCTCCCTTCCTGCCGCGGAGCTCGATTCCACCGACGGCTGATCCTGAATCCTTTGAAAACCATCGGTCTCACACGAGGCCGACGGAGTCGACGGTGAACATCGACCCCGTCGACCCCGTGTGAGATCAAGCAGTTTCGCTTGCACACGGTCTTCTGCCGGATTGGGTAGGAGGCTCCCCGGCGCCGGTCCGCTGCCTTCAAGGCGCACGCTCGGCTACCGGCACGGCGATGCGGGCCCGGAGCAGCTCCGGGCCCGCATCGTTGGCCGTCACGCGCGTCACGGGCAGGTGACCGTCGGCGCGCAGCAGGGGGTGGTGAAGCAGAAGGTGCGGCAGGAGACGTTGTTGCTGGCCGCCTCTTCGTTCGCGTGCACGGTCCCGCGCTCCGTCGGCGTCTCCTGCGCCACGAAGGTGTCCACGCGGAGCCCGTCCAGGCTCAGCCTCAGCTTGTCGTGCATCGCTCACCTCTCGGCTGGGGGATGAAACGAGCGTCCGCCGCCTGCGGGCGCCGCGGCACCCGGCCGGAGGTGGGCCGCCGGATGACATTCGGTACGGTGGGAGATCGGCCCATGCTAACACCCCTAATCCGCCGTCGCAACGCTTCGTTTCCACGCGGGAGCGCGATGTGCGCCCTTCGCGTCCCCGCGTGAGAATCGATCGGTCGATCTTTGTAATTCCTTAACGCGAATCCCCCGCTTCTTTGTGCCTCCTTCACGCCCTCCACCGTAGCGTTGCCGGCTTGCACCCGCCGTTCGGCCCGCGGGTGGAGCCCGGGACACGACGGAGCCATGAGCACAGGGACGCAGACGAAGCTGCGGCGCGTGGTGCTGGGGAAGCCGCGCAACGTGCGGGACCCGCAGACCTACCACAACATCTCGCTGGTCGCGCTGCTGGCCTGGGTCGGGCTGGGCGCGGACGGGCTCTCCTCGTCGGCCTACGGGCCCGACGAGGCGTTCCGCGCGCTGGGGCCCCACGCCTACCTCGCCGTCGCGCTCGCGGCCGCGACCGCCATGACGGTGCTCGTCATCTCCGTCGCCTACTCGCAGATCATCCGGCGCTTCCCCTTCGGCGGGGGCGGGTACGTGGTCGCCAGCGAGCTACTGGGGCCGCGGTGGGGATTGGTTTCCGGCGCCGCGCTGCTGGTCGACTACGTCCTCACCATCTCCGTCTCCATCGCCGCCGGCGCCGACCAGGTGTTCAGCGTGCTCCCGCCGGCGTGGCACGGCGCCAAGCTGGTCGCCACCGCGCTGGTGATCCTCCTTCTCGTCGGGCTCAACCTGCGCGGCGTGAAGGAGTCGGTCACGGTGCTGGCGCCGATCTTCGGGCTCTTCCTGCTCACCCACCTGGTGCTGATCGTGGGCGGGCTAGCGACGCACGCGGGCCAGGTGCCGCGCGTCGCCGCGGAGGTGTCGGACGGGTTCCGCGCGGGGCTGGGGACGCTCGGATGGCTGGGGATGTTCGCCGTGTTCCTGCGCGCCTACTCGATGGGTGCGGGGACGTACACGGGGATCGAGGCCGTCAGCAACGGGCTGCAGATCATGCGCGAGCCCAAGGTGCGCACCGCCAGCCGGACGATGGTCTACATGGCGCTCTCGCTCGCGGTGACCGCCGGCGGGATCCTGGTGCTGTACCTCCTCTTCCACACCACCCCGCAGCCCGGGAAGACCATGAACGCGGTGCTCCTGGAGAGCTTCGCGGGCGGGTGGAAGGTCGGCGGGGTGCGCATCGGCTACGGCTTCGTGGCCTTCGCGCTGGCGATGGAGGCGGCGCTGCTCTTCGTGGCCGCGCAGGCCGGGTTCATCGACGGGCCGCGGGTGATGAGCAACATGGCGATGGACAGCTGGCTCCCGCACCGCTTCGCGCAGCTCTCCGACCGCCTGACCATCCAGGACGGCGTGCTGCTGATGGGCGCCGCCGCGCTGGCCACGCTGGTCTACACGCAGGGCGACATCACCAGGCTGGTGACGATGTACTCCATCAACGTCTTCGCCACCTTTTCGCTCTCGCAGCTCGGGATGGTGCGCTACTGGCTGCGCCGCCGCGAGCGGGGCCGGGGGCGCGGGCTGGCGATCCACGGGGTGGCGCTGGCGCTCTGCGGCGGGATCCTGGGCGGGGTGCTCTACGAGAAGCTCGGGATCGGGGGATGGGTGACGGTGGCGGTCACCGGCGCGGTGGTGGGAATCTGCCTGCTGGTGCGTCGCCACTACGACGGCGTGCGCGAGGGCTTCCGCCGGCTGGACGAGGTGATGAGCGGCCTCCCCGCGGCGTACGACGGCGAGCCGAAGCCGCTGGATCCCAGGGCGCCCACGGCGGTGCTCCTGGTGGGCGGCTACGGCGGGCTGGGGATCCACGCGCTCCTTTCAGTGCAGCGGCTCTTCCCCGGCCACTTCAGGAACTTCCTCTTCGTGTCCGTGGGCGTGATCGACGCCGCGGCGATGAAGGGGATCGACGAGGTGGACCGCGTGCGCGAGCGCACCGAGACGGCGCTGCGGCACTACGTGGAGCTCGCGCGCAAGCTGGGCCTCCCTGCGGACTACCGGATGGACGTGGGCACCGAGGCCGTCGCCGGCGCGGAGCGGCTCGCGGCGGAGATCGCGAGGGAGTTCCCGCGCTCCATCTTCTTCATGGGCAAGCTGATCTTCGCCCGTGAGGGGTGGTTCTACCGCGTGCTGCACAACAACACCGCCGACCAGCTCCAGCGGCGGCTGCAGTTCGCCGGGATCAACGCCATGCTGCTCCCCGTGCGCGCGCTAGACCTGCCGCGCGCGGCGTGACCCCGTCAACCGAACGGAGGGCTGGATGATGCACCGCGATTCGTCACGCCGCGCGCTTCCGCCGCTCCTCGCCCTCCTCGCGGCCTGCGCCGGAGCCGGCGGCGGACTCGGCCGAGCCGACCGTCCCGAGCGGCTGGACGGGCGCTGGAGCATGGCCCTGCGGCTGGAGGAGCCGATGCAGCTCCACAGCGACACCGCCGCCGCGGGAACGGTGCGGGGCGAGATCGCGCTGATCGCCGATTCCGTGTCGCCGGCTGTGCCCGGGCTCGGCGCCCGCCCCACGCACTACGGCGTGTACACGGCCGACTTCGCGCGCTTCGGATTCGGGGCGAGCGCCGGCCGCGTCCCCACCGCCGTCGCGCGCCTGATGGACGCCGACTCGGTGGAGATCGCGCTCGATCCGGAGCCCGGCCGCCCCGTCATGCTCGCCGGCCGGCTGGCGGGCGATTCCGTCGCGGGGCACTGGCGATACGAGTGGGGCCGCTCTGCCGGCGCGTCGGGACGGTTCGTCATGCGGCGGAGGTAAGCCCTTATCCGGTATGGAATGCACGCTAGTGCTCATCACGATCTCCTCTTCAATTCGCTGGGAAGTGAGGTCGGGTCTGTTCTGCAGGCCATTGCGTCAAGCCGCCCCGGGTCGTCGCCCTTTCTCGCGAGCTGCAAGCCAATCTCGCCAGCTGATCGTCCCGTGCTCTCCCGCCGGGACCGTGTTCGCGCCGGCCCTGAGCGCGGCCGCCGCATGCCCGGGGAGGGGGAGAGAAATCAGTGGCTTCGTCACGCCCCGCGCCGCTCTCCACAGCCGTGCGGCCTCTCGCAGGCTCAGCGCCTCGGGGCCGCCGAAGTCCGGGAGGCGTCCGCCAGGGCCCGCCTCCACGCAGCGAAGCAGACGGTGCGCGACCTCGCCGACGTCGACGCTCTGCACCTGGAAGCCGGCCGGGAGCGGCATGACCAGCGGAACCCGCGCGGCCGACTTCAGGAGCTGATCGATGAAGGGATGGAACTGCGTCGCGCGGAGGATCGAGAAGGGCACCCCGCCCGCGGACACGATCGCTTCCGCGGCGAGCTTGTGCTGGTAGTAGCGGACCGGGATACGGTCGATTCCCACGATCGAAACGTAGACGAAGTGCGCGACGCCGCTCCTGCGGCAGGATTCGATCAGAGTACGCGTGCCCTCCACGTCGGCGGCCTGCGAGTGCCTGGGATCGCTCGCCGCATGGATGACCGCGTCCACGCCGGCCACGGCCTCGTCGTTTCCCGATCCGGATGCGAGGTCCATCACCGCCCATTCCCGCTCCGGCGGAATCGAGGTGCAGCGAGGTCCGCGGCTGCCGACGCGCACGGCGTGCCCGGCGGCGGCTTCCGCGATCTCGACGATCTCGCGGCCCAGCACGCCGGTGCCGCCTGTCACAAGAATCCGCATTTGAATGCTCACCCTGATGAGGTAGCCCCCGACGGCTACGTAGCCGAGTACCCGTCGTGTCGGCAAGGCTCAAGGCGCCGCGCAAGGCCGTTGCCGTTCTCTCTTTTCACTCCGCGGCTCTGCGTGAGACGAAAGCTGAGCCGACCGCCGACTGACACCAGAGGACGATCACGAAGTGCCCGCGCGCGAAACCTGCGGCGGGGTTCGCCGGTATCAGCAGGGAGCGCGCCGGTGGTCGGCGGGCAGCGAGAGGAGCAGCGGCGTGTTCGAGGTCGTAGGACAGCGCAGGAAGGAGCGGCCCGCGTGGTGGGCCACGGCCATCTCGGTCGTGGTGCACGCGACGCTGGTGCTGCTGCTCA
>DASYJZ010000393.1:0-11739 GCA_035995965.1 Longimicrobium sp.
CCGCGGCCCCGCGGCTCTGCGTGAGAATGCCGTTTGCGGTTGACGCTACCTGCGCCGCGGCCTATTCTACCGCTCCCGCGCGACCGACCGGACCGATACCCGAACCACCGCCGATGTACGCCGATCCGATCGCCGACGGCACCCTGATGGTCCTCTCCGGCCGCGCCAACCGGCCGCTCGCCGAGCGCGTGGCCGAAGATCTGGGGTGTCCGCTCGGCAAGGCCACCATCCGGAACTTCGAAGACGGCGAGATCTTCGTCCGCATCGACGACAACGTGCGCGGGCGCGACCTGTACATCATCCAGAGCACCTGCCCGCCGTCTGACAACATCCTGGAGCTGCTGCTGCTGCTGGATGCGGCGCGGCGGGCCTCGGCGGCGCGCATCACCGCCGTGATCCCCTACTTCGGCTACGCCCGGCAGGACCGCAAGGACCAGCCGCGCGTGGCGATCGGCGCCAAGCTCATGGCCAACATGATCGTGGCCGCCGGCGCCGACCGGGTGCTCAGCATCGACTTCCACCAGCACCAGCTCCAGGGCTTCTTCGACATCCCCGTCGACCACCTGTACGCGGCGCCGGTCTTCACCCGCTACTTCCGCGACAAGGGGCTCGACAACCTGGTGGTGGTGAGCCCCGACGTGGGGAGCGCCAAGATGGCCCGCGGCTTCGCCAAGCGGCTGGGCGCCACCATGGGGATCATCGACAAGCGCCGTCCCTCGGCCAACGTGAGCGAGGTGATGAACGTGATCGGCGAGGTGGAAGGCAAGGACTGCCTGCTCTCCGACGACATGATCGACACCGCGGGCACCATGGCCCAGGCCGCGCGCGCGCTGAAGGAGCGCGGCGCGCGCGACGTGTACGCCTGCGCCACCCACGCGCTGCTCTCCGGCCCCGCCGTGGAGCGGCTGCGCGACGCGCCGTTCACCGAGATCGTGGTGACGGACACCATCCCGGTTCCGCCGCACAAGCAGTTCGAGACGCTGCGGGTGCTCTCGACCGACGAGCTGCTCGCCAAGGCGGTCCGGTACACGCACGTGAACGAATCGGTCAGCTCGCTATTCGAGGCGGTCTGACCCCACCTGCGCCCGGCGATCTTCACCGCCGGGCCTTCTTGTCTCTGGAAGGAGAGCATTCCATGGCGAACGCCACCTTGAAGGCCAGCCGCCGCGACACCGCGGGGAAGGGCGCCGCGCGCAAGCTGCGCGGAACCGGCCGGGTCCCCGCCGTCCTCTACGGCCACGGCGACCGCACCGAGTCGCTCGCGGTCGACGCGCACGAGCTGGAGCTGCTGCTGCACCACGTGAACCCCGAGAACACGCTGATCGGGCTGGACATCGACGGCAGCCGCGCCGACGTGCTGATCCGCGAGATCCAGCGCCACGCGTACCGCCCCGAGGTGCTGCACGTGGACTTCCTGCTGGTGCACGGCGACGAGGTGCTGAAGCTCGACATCCCGGTGCGGCTCACCGGCACCCCCGTGGGCGTGCTGGACGAGGGCGGCGTGCTGGACCAGGTGCTCTACGAGCTCCACGTGGAGTGCCTCCCCGGCAACATCCCCGAGGCGGCCGAGGTCGACATCTCGGGGCTGCACCTGGGCGACAGCGTGCGCGTGGCCGACATCAGCATGCCGAACGTCACCATCCTGATGGACGGCGAGCTCGCGGTGGCCTCGGTGCTGCAGCCGCGCGTGCAGGAGGAGGAGGCCGCGGCCGCCGCCGACGCCACGCCGGAGCCCGAGGTGCTGCGCGCCAAGAGCACCGAGGAGTAGCCGTTGTGGCTGGCCCGGCTGCGCGCGCTGCTCTCGTCCTCGCGTGACGAGTCTACCCGTGGGGACGGGGGCGGCGTGGCCGGGCTGAAGGTGGTCGTGGGGCTGGGCAACCCCGGCCGCGAGTACGCGCTCACCCGCCACAACGTGGGCTGGTGGCTGCTCGACGCCCTGGCCGAGGAGTGGGGGATCGGCCGCTTCCGCGCCGACAAGAACGCGGCGACGGCGAGCGGGCGGGTGGAGCCCTGGGCGGTGCGGCTGGTGAAGCCGATCACCTTCATGAACCGCAGCGGCTCCGCGCTCCTCCCCTACAAGCGGATGAACGCGATCGACATCACGCAGGACCTGCTGGTGGTGGTCGACGACGTGGCGCTGGAGCCCGGCCGCATCCGCTTCCGCCCCGACGGGAGCGCGGGCGGCCACAACGGGCTGAAGTCCGTCGAGCAGGTGCTGGGCACGAAGGCGTATCCTCGCCTGCGCATCGGCGTCGGCGCCAAGCCGCCGCAGTGGGACCTGGCGGACTGGGTGCTCAGCCCCGTGCCCAAGAGCGACGCTTCCGCCATCCGCGAGCGCTTCCCCGACTGCATCGACGGCATCCGCCTCTGGATGGAGCAGGGGATCGAGCCGGCGATGAACCGGTACAACGGGTAGATCAACTCGACCGCAATCGCTCCACCGAACGCCTCCGAATCCGGAGGCGTTCGGTTTTGGGGGATCGGGCGTCCATGCTTGTCCATGCCTCGATACCGACGGGTTCGAAACCCGCCGCTGAAACGGCACGAAGTCCGCCTTCGCGGACTGGGCCTCGACGTTGCCCTAATAAGTAGCTCCGTGCTACTTTTGTAGGATACGCAAACTTACGATCCGAGGCTTCGATGTCTGCGTGCAATCTGTGCGGGGGTGAGATCGTGGACGTACGCGAGAGCCGCAAGTTCCGCGTCCGTGGCCGCAACGTGATGGTCGACGTTCAGTTCTCCCGCTGCAGCCAGTGCGGCGAGGAGATGTGGAGCGGCGAACAGGTCACCGCGGCTCAACTGGCGGTCGCGGCGACCATTCGTCGCGCCCGCAACCTGCTGCATCCCTCCGAGATCGTCCGCATCCGCCGGTCGCTCGGCCTCACGCAGGACGAGTTCGAGCAGCTCCTGGGAGCCGGGAAGAAGACCGTCGTCCGCTGGGAGCGCGGCATCGTCCCGCCGAGCAGTGCCATGAACGAGCTCATCTGGCTGATCGGTGAGGACCGGAAGAATGCCGAGCGACTCGCGTTGAAGAATGGGGTCGCTATGTTGCCCGGTTCGCCTGAACCCGCGGTCCTCAGTCGCCGAGTGTCGTAGCTCGCTTTGCGTCTCTTGCCGAGCACTTTCTCGCCGCCGTCTCACTGCGCGACGGCGACCTGCCGCCCGTGCTGGACGTGGAAGCACCGACGGCGTCAGCGACGCGCGGCTCGTCCGCGGCGTGCGCGCGTGGCTGGCCGCGGTGGAGCGCCGCACGGGGAAGCGGCCCATCGTCTACACCAAGCCCGGCTTCCGTCGCGCGCATCTGCGGAACGTCGCTGGACGACTACCCACTCTGGATCGCCGAGTACGGCGTCGATTCGCCCTCTCGACGGGTGGCACTTCTGGCAGCACTCCGAAGCGCGGCAGGGTCGCGGGGATCGCGAACGAAGTCGACTTCGATCGCTTCAACGGCTCGCCCGTGGAGTTGCACCGCCTCGCCCTCGTGCCCGGCGAGCGCTTGGCCGAACGCTGATGACGGAAGACGCCGGACGTCCCGCCGCCGCTGGTACGCGATCGCGTTGCAGTTGCTTACACTTGACGACTTTTAATGTGGCGCTTATGTTCTGAGGCCTACCGGCAAACGGTTGTTTTTCCCCACGATTCACATACGCACCTCTCATCGTGCGTTCATGGCATGCTGCGGCTGGCGCTAGCGCCGGGTTTGCGGCACGTCGAATCGTGCCTGGAATCCGGAAAGCACTCCGTTGCCGGCATCCTCGTCCAATCTTCTTTTGTGGAGCAGCACACCGTGCAGAAGAGAGTCCTGTCCCCCCGGTGGTGGGCCGCGATGGCCGCTACCGTCCTGCTGGCGGCCTGCGCCGATCAGGACCCGACCACCCTCACCGCCCCCCAGGCCGCCGCGCCGCTGATGGCCTCGGCCCCGGATGCAAGGACCGTCCCGGACCGCTACATCGTGGTGCTCAAGGCCGGTGCCGACGCGCCGGGCCTGGCGCAGCGCACCGCCAATGCGCACGGCGGCACGGTGCACTTCGTCTACCAGGCCGCGCTGAACGGCTTCGCGGCCACGCTGCCTCCCCAGGCGGTGGAGGCGCTGCGCCACAACCCGCAGGTGGACTACATCGAGCGCGACCAGATCATGTACGCGGGCGCCACGCAGTCGCCGGCCACGTGGGGCCTGGACCGCATCGACCAGCACAACCTGCCGCTCAACAACACCTTCAACTACACGTACACCGGCTCGGGCGTGCACGTGTGGGTCATCGACACCGGCCTGCGCGCGGACCACTCGGAGTTCACCGGCCGCGTGGGCAGCGCGTGGTCGTACGTCGCGGACGGCATGGGGACCGCGGACTGCGGCAGCGGCCACGGCACCCACGTGGCGGGCACCATCGGCGGCACCACGTACGGCGTGGCCAAGGGGGTTACCATCCACTCCGTCCGCGTGTTCGACTGCAACGGGGCGGAGTACAACTCCAGCGTGATCGCCGGTGTCAACGGCGTCACCGCGAATGCCACGCAGCGGCCCGCCGTCGCGAACATGTCGCTGTGGGGGCCGGCCTCGACCGCGCTGGACAACGCGGTGCAGAACTCGATCAACAGCGGCATCACCTACGTGGTGATCGCCGGCAACAACTCCGGCGCCAACGCCTGCAACTACTCGCCGGCGCGCGTGGCGGCGGCAATCACGGTGGGCGCCACCACCTCCACGGACGCGCGCGCCAGCTTCTCCAACATCGGCAACTGCATCGACATCTTCGCGCCGGGGGAGAGCATCACCTCGGCGGGCATCTCGTCGAGCACCGCGACGGCGGTCATGAGCGGCACGTCGATGGCGGCGCCGCACGTGGCCGGGGCGGCCGCGCAGTACCTGCAGGAGAACCCGTCGGCCACGCCGGCCACGGTGCAGAGCACGCTGATCACGCGCGCCACCACGGGGGTGCTGAGCAACCTGGGCACCGGCTCGCCGAACCGGCTGGTGTTCACGGGAACGTACGTGCCCCCGCTCTATGCGTCCATCGACGGCGAGGGCTACATCTACGTGCCGGACGACAACAATTGGACCTACCACACCTGGACGGCGAGCGTGAGCGGCGGCACCGCGCCGTACACCTACCAGTGGGCCGTCTCGTACCCCGAGCGCGGGGCTGGCTACGCCAACGTGGGCAACGAAACCTCCACCACCTTCGGGGTGATGGCCTCTGACGGTGACCTGCAGCTCCGCCTGATCGTGACCTCCGCGGACGGGCAGTCGACCACGACGTACCTGTACGTGAACGTGGCCGGGCCCGGCGCCGGCTGCGGACCTGGGGTGATCATCTGCTGAGCGACGGCGCTGCGGCTGGCCGCGGCGCCATCAGCCGGGTGACGTGAAACGACGGCCCGCGACCTCGATGGGTCGCGGGCCGTTCGCCGTCCGCGGATGCGTGATCTGCGCTCGATCCGACCGGCGAGTGGGCGGAGCAATCGCGGTTCGCTGATTCGTTGGCTCGCTCAAGCACTTTGCTGCTGGGCACCTCTCCGCGGCTCTGCGTCTTGGTGCGAGGCGCCTGTCGACGTTGACCGGAACGGCGAAATCGTTAGATTCAACCGCGTTGGGCCGGGCTCCCGCTGGGGCGCCCGGCCTGTTCGTTTGCCTCGATCGTCTCGAATCGACTGAGTGATATGCTGAAGCTGGGGATCGTCGGGCTGCCGAACGTGGGGAAGAGCACGCTGTTCAACGCGCTCACGGCGGCGGGCGCCGACGCGGCCAACTACCCGTTCTGCACCGTGGAGCCGAACGTCGGCAACGTGGAGGTGCCCGACCCGCGCGTGGACCTGCTCGCGGAGAAGGTGAAGCCGCAGCGCGTGCTGCGCGCCGTGGTGCAGTTCGTCGACATCGCGGGGCTGGTGAAGGGTGCGAGCGAGGGCGAGGGCCTGGGCAACCAGTTCCTCACCAACATCCGCGAGACCGACGCGGTGGTGCACGTGGTCCGCTGCTTCGACGACCCCGACGTGGTGCACGTGATGGGGAGCGTCGACCCGGTGCGCGACCGCGAGGTCATCAACCTGGAGCTGGTGCTCAGCGACCTGGCCGTCGCCGAGAAACGCCTGGAGCGCGTGCGGAAGACGGCGCGCGGCGGCGACCGCGACGCCGTGGCCGAGGTTGCGCTGCTGGAGCGGCTGGTCTCCGGGTTAGGCGAGGGGCAGGCCGCGCGCAAGGTGGAGATGAGCGACGAAGAGCGGAAGCTGATGAAGGGCTTCAACCTCCTCACCAGCAAGCCGGTGCTCTACCTGGCCAACGTCGCGGAGGCCGACCTCCCCGAGGGCGACAACGCGCACGTCCGCGCGCTCCGGGCGGCGGTGGAGGAGAGCGGCGAGGTGGCGCACGTGATCCCCATCTCCAGCAAGATCGAGAGCGAGCTGTCGGAGCTGCCGCCGGAGGACCGGACGGACTTCCTGGCGTCGCTGGGGCTGGACGAGCCGGGGCTCCACAAGCTGATCCGCGAGGGCTATCGGCTGCTGGGGCTGCAGGTCTACTTCACCGCGGGCGAGAAGGAGGTCCGCGCTTGGGAGATCCCGATCGGCGCGAAGGCGCCCGAAGCCGCGGGGGTGATCCACAGCGACTTCGAGCGCGGCTTCATCCGGGCCGAGACGGTCGCCTACCCCGACTTCGAGCGGCTCGGCTCCGTCAAGGCCGCGCGCGAGCAGGGGCTGATGCGCAGCGAGGGCAAGGAGTACGTGGTGCAGGACGGCGACATCATGCTCTTCCGCTTCAACGTCTGAACTGCATCTCTCACAGGGGTCACAGGGGTCACGGAGGCGCCGCGCCAGGCTCCTTTGTGACCCCTGTGACCTCTGTGAGAGAAAAGCCGGACTTCAGGGCGCCGCGAAGTCCGCCGTCGGCAGGAAGCGGGGCGGCTTGCGATGCTTCGTCCCCTGCTCGAAGGCGAAGGCGAGCTTGATCAGCGTCGGCTCGCTCCAGGCGCGGCCGGTGAACATGATCCCCACCGGGAGGCCGAAGGCGTAGCCCGCGGGCACGGTGATGTTGGGGTACCCCGCCACCGCCGCCGCCGTCGAGCTGCCGCCCAGCCCGTGGTCGCCCAGCAGCACGTCGATCGGCCACGGCAGGCTGCCGGTCGGCGCCACGATCGCGTCCAGGCGGTGCGTGGCCATCACCGCGTCGATCCCCTGGCGCCCGGCCATGCGCAGGCTCTTCGCCCGCGCGTCGACGTAGGCCTTCTCGGTGAGCGGCCCCTTCTCCTGCGCCATGTGCATCAGCTCCTGGCCGAAGAAGGGCATCTCCCGCGCCTTGTCGCGCTCGTTGTAGGCGATGATGTCCGCCAGCGAGTGCACCTGCACCGTCGCGCCGCGGGTGGCGAGGTAGGCGTTCAGGTCCGCCTTGAACTCGTAGAGCAGCACCGTGAACTCGTCGCCGTCGTACGTGCCCGTGTGCGGGATGTTGGCGGGGTCCACGATTACAGCGCCGAGCCGGCGCATCTCCTCGATGGCGGCGTCGATCACCCGGTCGGCGTGCGGGTCGTAGCCGAACAGCTTCTCGCGCGCCACGCCGATCCGTGCGCCCTTCAGACCGTTCGGGTCGAGGAAGCGCGTGTAGTCGACCTGTGCGCGCCCACGGCTGGCGGCGGTGGCGGAGTCGCGCGGGTCGACGCCGGCCAGCACGCTCAGCAGCGCCGCGGCGTCCGCCACCGTGCGCGCCATCGGCCCTGCCGTGTCCTGGCTGTGGGAGATGGGGACGATGCCGGACCGGCTCACCAGCCCCAGCGTCGGCTTGATCCCCACCACCGAGTTGGCGGACGACGGGCAGACGATGGAGCCGTCCGTCTCCGTTCCCACCGCGACCGCGGCGAGGCTGGCCGCGATGGCCGCGCCGCTCCCGGAGCTGGAGCCGCACGGCGAGCGGTCGAGCGCGTAGGGGTTCAGCACCTGCCCCCCGCGCCCGCTCCACCCGCTGGACGCGTGCGTCGAGCGGAAGTTGGCCCACTCGCTGAGGTTGGTTTTGCCCAGGATCACCGCGCCCGCCGCCCGCAGCCGCTCCGCCACGAACGCGTCGCGCGGCGCGGGGTGCCCGTCCAGCGCGTACGACCCGGCGGTGGTCATCATCCTGTCGCCGGTGTCGACGTTGTCCTTGATCAGCACCGGGATGCCGTGCAGCGGACCGCGCACCCGGCCGGACCGCCGCTCGGCGTCCATCGCGTCGGCGATCGCCGGCGCGTCGGGGTTGAGCTCGATGACCGAGCGCAGCGTGGGCCCGCCGCGGTCCACCGCCTCGATGCGCCCCAGGTACGCCTCCGACAGCGACCGCGCGGTGTATCGCCCGGCACGCATCCAGTCCTGCAGCTGCTGGACGGTGGCCTCCTCCAGCTCGAAGGGCGGGATGCGGAACCCTGTCGCCGCCGGGGCCGCCGACGCGGGCGTGGCGGAGAGCCCGGGCGCGATGCCGGCTGCCCCCGCCACGGCCGCCACCGCGCCGACGGAGAGGAAGCCGCGCCGGCTCAGCCCGCGGTTCTCGGGAGCGCCGTCGGTGACGGGAGGCGTGTCGTGGTCGGGCATGGGTGTTTCGCGCGGTGTGGGTCGTTAGGGGGAAGGGACGTAGATCGTACCTGCCGCCGCCATCGCTGGCAAGCCGTCTCGGCACGATGTGGGATCGCCTGTCGAATGCCATCCGGCGCATGGTATCTTCCGCGAGATGCGGAGGGATGACGACGCGGGCACAACCGGGAAGGGCGGGGGATGACGACCGATTCAGGCACGGTGGATTCAGGCACGGCGGGGGAGCCGCTGGAGATGCTGCTGGCGCTGCTCGACCTGGAGCGGCTGGAGCTGAACCTCTTCCGCGGGCTGAACCGCGACATCGGCTCGGGGCGGCTCTTCGGCGGGCAGGTGCTGGCGCAGGCGCTGGTGGCCGCGGGGCGGACGGTGGAGGGGCGCACCGCGCACTCGCTGCACGGCTACTTCATGCTGGCGGGCGACGTCGCCACGCCCGTGGTCTACCAGGTGGACCGCATCCGCGACGGCAAGAGCTTCACCACGCGCCGCGTGCTCGCGATCCAGGAGGGGCGCGAGATCTTCACCATGACCTGCTCGTTCCAGGTGCCCGAGCCCGGGATCGAGCACGGCGCGGCCCTCCCCGACGTCCCCGCGCCCGAGGAGCTGCCGCGCGAGCTGGACCTAGTGCGCGCGATGGCCGAGCGCATCCCCGAGCCGCTGCGTGACATCTACACCCAGGAGCGGCCGATCGACTTCCGCCCCGTGGCGCCCGTGGACCCGTTCGCGCCCGAGGTCCGCGACCCCGTGAAGCACATGTGGTTCCGCGCCGAGGGCCGCATGCCCGACGATCCCATCCTGCACCAGGCGGTGATGGCGTACGCGTCGGACTACGGGCTGCTGGGCACGGCGCTCCTCCCGCACGGCCTCACCTACCTGATGCGCCGCGTGCAAGCGGCCAGCCTGGACCACGCCGTCTGGTTCCACCGCCCCTTCCGCGTGGACGATTGGCTGCTCTACGCGATGGACGCCCCCGCCGCCGCCGGCGCGCGCGCCTTCACCCGCGGCTCCATCTTCACCCGCGACGGCACCCTCGTCGCGTCGACCGCGCAAGAAGGGTTGATCCGGCTGCGGCCCCGCGAGGCTGGCGGGTAACACGCGGTCATAAGCTCCGCCGTGCAGATCGCACGACGATGCAACTGAAGCCGCCGCTACAAAGGCACACAGTCGGTGACCCCCAACGACACTGATTTCACCTCGCCCAGGCCGCGTCGATCCGGCCACGGTCGGCACGCCAAGTCGTTGCTGCTATAAGTCTTGCGCTGCGGTTCATTTGCGTGTATTCTGCGTCCGGTTGTCTCGGAGACGCTTCCACCCTCGACTGTGCAAGGGCCTTACGGTGCTCCCTTGGCTGCTCTGGTGCATTGCAATTTCTGCCGGATTCCTGATCGGTACGGTTGTCGGCCTGCTGGTCGACTCGGTGGGTGAGTATCGTTACGCGCACTTGCTGTTGCCGTCGGATCTGGGATCTCACCCGCTTCGGCCGACCGAGCATTGCGCCCCGACGGCTGATGGATCGCCTAAGGGCCCGCCCAACATCAGCGTGTACGTATAGAGGAGTAGCCCAGTAGTGGGCTAGTTTGACCGTCGCCCTGAATAAGAAACCGGCCCGCTGAATGCTCATGCGGGCCGGCTTTTTCATGCTGCGAACGCGAGCGGTTCGGCTTCGGGGTATCGCTCTGGAAGCTCCGCCAGTTCCGCCAGCGTCCACACGTGGTTCGCCACGCCCGCCTCGAACGCGGGTGTGGTGTAAGTGGCCCGCCGCATAGGTGTACAGCGGCAACGGCGGTTGGATCAGGAGCATAGATTCCGTTCTGCCACTCGGGCGTGTAGAGGGATGCGTTTGGTTCTCCGGGCGTTGCCAGTCTCTCCGGGGTCGATGCATGGCGGGGGCTCCCTCTTGTTGGGGTGACGGCGGCGACGTAATGTGTCCAGTGTACCCAGACCGAAGCGAAACAAAGTGAAACAGCGGGCACGCTAGTCCGCACACCCGGGGGCGTCAATGCCTTCGGGTGATCGTCGGGTGCCGTTCGATAAGATGCGCGAGCGTGCGCGGGCACAGGTCGAGAGGACCAGCCTGCGGCACGTTGCGGTAGATGTTGGGATCGACTACAACGCGCTCAACCGGTTCATCAACGGTTCCAAGCCCCGCGCCGCGAATGTGGAGCGGTTGGAAGCGTGGTACAGTGCGGGAGCGGGTAAGGTGGAGAGATTGGAGCGGGAGAACGCGGAACTGCGGAAGCGGCTGGCGGACTGCGAGAGGAGACTACGCGGATGATTCAGACGATTGTGGGCGCACTCGTGCCGCTGATCTTACTGGGCGCGGGATTGGGAGGGCTGATCGCTGAACGCAGGCGAGGCACCCCGGATGCCCGTCGAACGGCGGGTGCGTGGGGCTTCATTGCTTTCGGCGTCTTGTCCTTGGGGGTTTTACTCTTCTATTGAAA
This sequence comes from Longimicrobium sp., assembly GCA_035995965.1. Classification (GTDB taxonomy): domain Bacteria; phylum Gemmatimonadota; class Gemmatimonadetes; order Longimicrobiales; family Longimicrobiaceae; genus Longimicrobium. Next base: position 10,992 of record DASYJZ010000393.1, read on the forward strand.
ACCCTCCGCATTCAGCCGTGAATGCTTATGCAGGCTGAAAATCTTAATAATTCAAACTAGCCCACTACCGAGTAGCCCCGGTCGGTTGCTCGATCGTACTTCACGTAGTAGATTCCAGTGCTGCCCCCAAGCCGGGGGCAGCACTTTTTTCCACCGCCTGCTCCGCGCAGTCACCGGCGCGGGGCCACATGTCCACAGGAAGGTGAACGTTGAGGGACTACGAGATCGTGTACATCTTTCACCCATCGCTCGAGGAGGCGGGGGTGAACGAGAAGCTGGAGCGTTTCCACGGGCTGCTCAAGGGCGGCAGCGTGACCGAGCTGGACCACTGGGGGAAGCGCCCCACGGCCTACCCGGTCGAGGACCAGACCAGCGGCTACTACGTGGTGGCGCACTTCGCCGCCCCGGCCGAGTCGCTCCCCGAGTTCGAGCGCATCCTGAAGCTCGACGAGGAACTCCTGCGCTACCTGGTGGTGGTCAACGAGGGCGACCTCGCCACCACGCCGGTGCCGCCGCAGCCGAAGCGTGACGAAGAGTCCGAGGAAGGGGAGGAAGAATAATGCGTCCCAGCCGCAAGGCGTGCCCGATCTGTGAGCTCGGCGCGCGCACCATCGACTACAAGGACGAGAAGACCCTGACGCGCTTCGTGACGGAGCGCGACAAGATCCTTCCGCGGCGCATCAGCGGGATGTGCGCGCGGCACCAACGGCAGGTGGGCACGGCGGTCAAGCGGGCGCGCTACCTGGCC
>DASYJZ010000394.1:0-3168 GCA_035995965.1 Longimicrobium sp.
GCGACGACCTGGGCTGCCCGCTGCCGCGCGACGGGTCGCTCATCCCCTGGGCGAAGCAGGGCGTGCTGCTGCTGAACGCGGTGCTCACCGTGCGCGCCGGCGAGCCCAACTCGCACCGGGGGAAGGGATGGGAGACGTTCACCGACGCCGTGATCCGGGCGGTGAACGCGCGGCCCGGACGGGTGGTCTTCGTGCTCTGGGGCGGCTACGCGGCCAAGAAGGAGGCGCTGATCGACGCCGGACGCCACGCGGTGCTGCGGTCCGCGCACCCGTCGCCGCTCTCGGCGAAGCGGGGCTTCTTCGGCAGCCGCCCCTTCACCAGGGTGAACGCCGCGCTAGAGGAGAGCGGCCAGGCGCCGGTCGACTGGTGCCTGCGGGAGCGGGAACGCTAGCGGGGCAATGCGGAGCGCGGGCACGGTCGCGGGCGGCGGACTGCCGGCCTGGTGGCGAAGCGGCTCGGTGGGCGCGATGCGGCTGCCGTACCAGGTGCGCGCGCGGCGGTGCAGCGGGAGCGGGGACTGCATGCGGACCTCGGTGCGTGGTGCGGGACGGCGGCCGCCGGACCTTCCCGCGGCCACCGTTCGCGTGTCGCAACGCCCGCGCCAGCGCCAGCCCGCGGTGTGCAATCCACCGAAGTCATTGGGAACGATGTAGATACGCTGATCTTGCCCTCGCGTCCACCGTGCGCCGGTGCGGCACCCGAGGTACATCTGTGGCAAAGATTTCCGGCGGGAAGGGAAGAGGAACACGGAGCTTCCACCCCGCTTGAAAGGAGGCTCCCACCAATGTTGCAGGGGCCACGGAGCCTTTCTCCGTGACCCCGTTGACCCCGGTGAGAGATCCTGTTCCGTACCTGCGGTGGCGCGATGGTGTCGGGCCGCACTACTGCGGGCTCAGCGTCAGCCAGACGGCGGTCCCGCCCAGCTTGTCGGTCATGGTGACGTCGTCGTCGTAGCTCTCCGTGCTGACCCCGCCGATCGTTCCGCCCGTCCCCACCTTCTGCTCGAGCTGCAGCCCGCGCGGGGCGGGGATGTCGTCGCCATCGATGTTGTAGGCACCCCAGTAGTGGTCGATCTGCAGGTCGTCGTAGAGCTGCTGCGACGAGAGCCCCGGTTCGTAGCCCACGTACAGCCCGGGGACGTAGCCCGCCGCGGACACCTGTGATGCCCAGGCGTTGCAGTACGCGATCACGTCGCTGGCCGCGGTGCCGTTCGCCACGCACTCCAGGTCGCACCACACGTTCACCCCCGGCGGCACGCCGATCTGCCTGGTGAACGTGGCCGCGTTGGCGCCGTACTCCTGACCCAGGCTCTCGGTTGGGTTCCACCCCGGGTCGAGCACGTGCTGCACCACCATCAGCGCCAGCCCGGCCTCGAGGATCGTCTTCGCCTCGGTCGAGGTGAGGTCGTACGAGGCCATCGCGGTCCGCCCCACGTAGCGCACGCAGAAGCGGTAGCCATTTGCGTGGAAGGCGGCGGCGGTGGAAGCCGAGATGGGCGTGTTCGCGTCGAACCCCTTCAGCCCTGACGGCGCGTTCTGGACGACTCCGGGAAGGCTCGCGGTGGTGGCGCCTGCGTCGGCGATGGACATGGAGGATCCGTAGATGGGGGAGAGGGAACGCGGGGGATGGTCAGCGTTTCAGCCAGCGGAGCGTGCCGCCCTTCTCGTCCTGCTGGGTCTTGTCGGCATCGAAGCGGAAGCCCTTTGCGCCCGCCGGCCGCAGGGGCGACGCGGCGCCCACGGCGATCTGCTTCATCTGGAAGCCGTGGCCGGGGATCTTGAAGTCCTCATTGAAGGCCAGCCAGTAGTGCTCGAACGGCAGGTGGTCGGCGATGGTCTTGCCGGAGAGCCCGGACCGGTCGCCCAGGTAGAGCCCGGCGGCGTAGCCCGCGTCGTCCACCTGCTCGTGCCACTGCAGGCAGTAGTCGAGGATGTCCTTGGTGGGCGTGCCGCTCGCCACCGCCTCCAGATCGCAGAACAGGCACACGCCGTCGGGGAAGCCCACCTTGTTGCGCACCCAGCTCGCCGCGAACTCGCCGTACGCCCGCCCGAGCTTTCCGCTGGGGGTCCACCCCTGCTCGCTCTTGAAGTGCTGCACCGCCATCAGCGCGAACCCGGCGTCCAGCAGGAAATCGGCCTCGGCGGCACGCAGGTCGAAGCCTACGGTGACCGCCTTGTCCTCGCGGGGCACGTACCGGAGGCAGAACTCGTAGCCGGCCTGGCGGAAGGCGGCCGCGAGCTTCGTCGTCATGTGCTGCCCGTCGGCGTTGAAGTCGAGGCCGAGGGCGCCCGCGGGGGCGGGCTGCACGGTTCCGGTGAGGGGCATGTGCGTGCTCTCCTGTCATCAAGGTGGCGCGGAAGGGCCGGAAGGTCAATTCCGTTGGCGAACGCCCGGCCACGCTGTAAGACGGACCGGGTGCAGGCGATTCCTCCTGGCTCGCGGGCGGGGGTGGTCCGTCAGGTGATCGCCCGGCGCGCGGCGGCGAAGACGTCGTCGAGCATCGTCTCGGTGAGCCGGCCGGTGAAGGTGTTCTGCTGGCTGGGGTGATAGGAGCCGATCAGCGTGAGCCCCGGCGCGATCGCCGCCTGGGCGCCGTGGCCGAACCCTGGCAGGGGCGAGGGAAGGGGATGGCCGGCCTGGCGCAGGAGCCGGAGCGCGCCGTCCCACGCGAACTTCCCCAGGCAGAGGATGGCGCGCAGCTCCGGGAGCGCCGCCAGCTCCGCCACGGCGAAGGGGAAGCAGGCGTCGCGCTCCTCGGGCAGCGGCTTGTTGTCCGGCGGCGCGCACTTGACCGCGGCGGTGATCCACACGTCCCGCAGCGCCAGGCCGTCGCCGACGCGGGTGGAGGTGGGCTGGTTGGCGAAGCCGGCACGGTGCAGCGCGGCGAACAGCCAGTCGCCGCTGCGGTCGCCGGTGAAGACGCGGCCGGTGCGGTTGCCGCCGTGCGCCGCGGGGGCGAGCCCCAGCACCAGCAGCCGCGCCGCCGGGTCGCCGAAGCCCGGGATGGGGCGCGCCCAGTACGTCTCGCCGCGATAGCGGCGCGGGGGCGCCGCGGCGGCCTGCTCGCGCCACGCCACCAGCCGCGCGCAGCGCGTACAGGCGACGACTTCGCTCTCGATGACCTTCAGCGACATGTGCTCGTTCGATCTGCCAAGGGAATGATCACG
>DASYJZ010000395.1:0-4021 GCA_035995965.1 Longimicrobium sp.
GGCAACCGGGGCGCCGTCACCGCCTGGGACCCGATCGGGCGGCGCATCGCGTGGGAGATCAAGGAGTTCTTCCCGGTGTGGAGCGGGAGCGTGGCGACGGCCGGCGACCTGGTGTTCTACGGGACGATGGACGGCTGGTTCAAGGCGGTCGACGCCCGCGACGGGCGGCTCCTCTGGCAGTTCAAGTGCGGCTCGGGGATCATCGGGCAGCCGATCACCTACCGCGGGCCCGACGGCAAGCAGTACGTGGCGATCCTGGCGGGGATCGGCGGATGGTCGGGCGCGATCGTGGCCGGCGACCTGGACCCGCGCGACAGCACGGCCGCCCTCGGATTCGTCAACGCGGTGAAGGACCTGCCGCAGGCCACCACCAAGGGGGGGATGCTCTATGTCTTCTCCCTCTGAACCACTCTCCCGCGCGGGCGCACTGGCGCTGACGCTCACGGTGTCGTGTGCGCTCGGCGGCGCCGCCTGCGCCCGCGCCGACGCCCGTCCCGCGCGGGAGCTCAAGGTCTGCGCGGACCCGAACAACCTCCCCTTCTCCAATGCCCGCGGCGAGGGCTTCGAGAACCGCATCGCCGAGCTGGTGGCCCGCGACCTGGACGCGCGGGTGCGCTACACCTGGTGGGCGCAGCGGCGCGGCTTCTTCCGCAGCACGCTCAAGGCCGGCACCTGCGACGTGGTGATCGGGATGCCGGCAACGCTGGAGCTGGCGGCGGCGACGCGGCCCTACTACCGCTCGACCTACGTCTTCCTCACGCGCCGCGATCGCGGGCTGGACGTGCGCTCGTTCGACGACCCGCGGCTGAGGACGCTCAGGATCGGCGTGCAGATCCTGGGCGACGACGGGTTCAACACGCCGCCGGTGCACGCGCTCGCCCGCCGCGGCGTGGTCGGCAACCTCAAGGGCTACACCGTCTACGGCGACTACTCGCGCCCCAACCCCCCCGCCGCCATCGTCGACGCCGTGGCGGACGGCGAGGTGGACCTGGCTATCGTCTGGGGGCCGCTCGCCGGCTACTTCGCGAAGCGGGCGAAGGCGCCGCTCCGCATCCTCCCCGTGACGCCGCAGATCGATCCGCCCTTCCTCCCCTTCGTCTTCGACATCTCCATGGGGACGCGGCGCGGCGACACGCTGGGCACCCGGCTGAACGAGGTCATCGTCCGCCGCAGGTCGGAGATCGACCGCATCCTGGACGACTACGGCGTGCCCCGCGCGGAAGGGAGGCGGCGGTGAGGACCGGGATTCCGCGCGCGGCGCACCTGCTCGCCGGCGGGCTGACCGTCATCGCCGTCGCGGCGTGGGTATCGGCGTGCGAGCGCGAGCAGCGGCGCTTCCGCGAGACGCCGCCGAGCGCCACGCCGGGGAGCGAGGTGCAGACCTCCGGCGGATTCGTCGCCGGGCCGCCGCTGCCGGAGGTGACGGCGGTGACGCCGTACCTGAACAACGCCTACGCGGTGGGCGAGGGAAAGAGCCTCTATCTGCAGATGAACTGCGTGGGGTGCCATTCCCACGGCGGCGGGGGGATCGGGCCGCCGCTGATGGACGAGCGCTGGGTCTACGGCGCGGAGCCGGAGAACATCTACCAGTCCATCCAGGAGGGGCGCCCCAACGGGATGCCCGCCTGGGGATCGAGGCTGTCGAGCGACCAGATGTGGAAGCTCACCGTCTACGTGATGTCGATGTCCGGCCAGGTGAAGAAGGACGTCGCCCCGGGCCGCGACGACCACATGCAGGGGAAGAAGCAGGAGCAGGGCACCGAGGTCCGCGAGCCTCGCGCCAACGGCGGGCAGCCGCCCTCCACGGTCTACCCGTGACGCACCGCCGCAGCCTCGCCCTCGCGGCCGCCGCCGCGCCCGCCACCCTCGCCGCTTGCGAGGGGCGGCAGAGCGTGCTGGACCCCGCCGGGCCGCAGGCGCTGCGCCTGTTCAACCTGGGCAATGTCCTCTACGTCACCGCGGCCGTCGTCTTCGTCGTGGTCCTCGCCGCCCTCGCGCTGGCGCTGATGCACGGGCGGAGGCGCGACGGGCCCGACACCGGCCAGGCGGGGGAGCGGAAGGCGCGCCGCGCAGTCGCCTGGGCAGTCGGCGTGACCCTGGCGATCCTCCTCGGCTTCCTGGTGGTGAGCTATCTCACCGACCGCGCCTACGCGATCGCTCCGGCGGCCGGGCGGCCGCTGCGGATCAGCGTGGTGGGGCACCAGTGGTGGTGGGAGGTGCAGTACACCGACAGCGTGAGCAGCCGCTCGCTCGGCACGGCCAACGAGATCCACGTCCCCGTCGGCCGCACCGTGGTCCTGAAGATGACCTCGCGCGACGTCATCCACTCCTTCTGGGTGCCGAACCTGGCGGGGAAGAAGGACCTGGTCCCCGGCTACACCACCACCACCTGGCTCCGCGCCGACCGCGCGGGCGTCTACCGCGGCCAGTGCGCCGAGTTCTGCGGCTACCAGCACGCGCTGATGGGGCTGCTGGTGATCGCCGAGCCCCCCGCGCAGTTCGCCCGCTGGTACGAGGCCCAGCTCGCCGACGCCATGCCGCCCGCGGACACCGTCGCCAGCACGGGGAAGAACGTCTTCCTGGGCGCGCACGGCTGCGTGCTCTGCCACACCGTGCGCGGCACCGGCGCGGGCGGAACCGTGGGGCCGGATCTCACCCACGTCGCCAGCCGCCACACGCTCGCGGCCGCCACCATCCCCAACACCCGCGGGTGGCTGGGGGGATGGGTGATGGACCCGCAGGGGATCAAGCCGGGCGCCAAGATGCCGCCCAACGACATGCGGCCGGACGAGCTCCAGGCCCTCCTCACCTACCTGCAGACCCTCCGCTAGGCGATGGCGACCGTCGACCACGAGGTGGTGGGGCCCGTCCACGACGAGGCGGAGCAGCTCGCCGACCTGGAGCGCTCGTGGCGCGACCCGCCGGGGCTGTGGGGGTGGCTCGCCACGGTCGACCACAAGCGCGTCGCCATCCGCTACATCGTCACCGCGATGGTCTTCTTCGCGCTGGCGGGGGTGGAGGCGCTGGTGATGCGGGTGCAGCTCGCGCGGCCTCAGAACGGGGTGCTGGGCCCCGACAAGTACAACCAGTTCTTCACCATGCACGGCACCACCATGATGTTCCTGTTCGCGGTGCCGGTGATGACCGCGTGGGGGCTCTACCTGGTGCCGCAGATGATCGGCACGCGCAACCTCGCCTTCCCGCGGCTGAACGCGTACGGCTATTGGGTCTACCTGCTCGGCGGCGCCTTCCTGTACGTGATGTTCTTCCTCGACACCGGCGCCGACGCGGGGTGGTTCGCGTACGTGCCGCTCTCCGGGCCCGAGTTCTCGCCCGGGAAGCGGGTGGACGTGTGGGCCCAGACCATCACCTTCACCGAGGTCGCGGCGCTGGTGGGCGCGGTGGTGCTGATCGTCACCATCTTCAAGCAGCGCGCGCCCGGGATGTCGATGAACCGGATGCCGCTGTACGTCTGGGCCATGCTGGTGGCGGCGTTCATGATCGCCTTCGCCATGCCCTTCGTGGCGATGGCCAGCATGTTCCTGGCGATGGACCGGCTGGTGGGGACGCAGTTCTTCAACCCCGCCGAAGGGGGCGACGCGCTTCTCTGGCAGCACCTCTTCTGGTTCTTCGGCCACCCCGAGGTCTACATCATCCTGATCCCCGGGCTGGGGTTCGTCTCCTCCATCATCGCCACCTTCAGCCGGCGGCCGGTGTTCGGCTACACGGCGGTGGTGCTGTCGCTGATCGCCACCGGCTTCGTGGCGTTCGGGCTGTGGGTGCACCACATGTTCGCCACGCCCATCCCGCAGCTCGGCGAGAGCTTCTTCACCGCCGCCAGCACCCTCATCGCCATCCCCAGCGGGGTGCAGATCTTCTGCTGGATCGCGACGCTTCGCGCCGGCCGCCTCAATTTCCGCACGCCGCTTCTCTTCACGCTGGGATTCTTCTTCATCCTGCTGATCGGCGGGCTCACCGGCCTCATCCTCGGCTCGGTGCCGCTCGACCTGCAGGTGCACGA
>DASYJZ010000396.1:0-1528 GCA_035995965.1 Longimicrobium sp.
AGCCCGGTGAGGGCGGGGAGCACGCGGTCGCCGCCCATGCCGATCAGCTCGCGCACCCGGCCGAAGGCGACCGGAAAGCCGAGCTCGCTGCAGACGTCCACCCAGGCGTGGGCGTGGGCGTCGTTGGTGTCGATCAGCGTCCCGTCGACGTCCAGGATCACCGCGCGGGGGCGGCTCATCCGGCGCGGTCCAGCGGCGAGAGGCCGGCGCGCGCCGGGCCGTTCAGCACCTCGTCGCCCGTCGGCGAGAAGCGCGAGCCGTGGCAGGGACAGTCCCAGCTCTTCTCCTCGCCGTTCCACTTGACCACGCACCCCAGGTGGGTGCAGTACGCGCTGCGCTCGTGCAGCACGCCGTTCTCGTCGCGGTACGCGGCCACCTTCGCCGCGCCACGCTGCATCACCGCGCCGGCGCCCGGCGGGATGTCGGCGGCGCCGTGCACCTCGCCGCCGGTGGGGAGGAGGTCCTTGTACTGGACCGCCACGTCCAGGTTCTCCTCCAGGAAGTGCTTCGCCGTGTCGAACGAGAGCGTCTTCCGGCTGGGATCGTAGAGCTTCTCCCATTCGTTGGCCCGACCAAGCACCAGGTCGGAGATCAGGATCCCGGCGATGGTGCCGTGCGTCATCCCCTGCCCCGAATCGCCCGTGGCGACGTAGACGTTCTCGTAGCCCGGGTCGCGGCCGATGAAGGCCATGTAGTCCACCGGCTCCAGCACCTGCCCGGACCAGCGCAGCTCGAACGACCGGACCGGGAAGCGCTGCCGGGCCCACGCCTCCAGCCGCGCGTAGCGGTCGTCCGCGTCGTCGTGGTGGCCGGTCTTGTGGTCCTCGCCGCCCACGATGAGCCAGGCGGCGGACGGGTCGCCGTCCACCGGCTGGGTGCGGACGTAGTGGTAGGGGTCGAGCGTGTCCCAGAACAGGATGCGCGGCACCGCGGCGGCGGGCACCTGCCCCGCCACCACGAAGGTGCGGTAGGGCGCCTGCTTGGTGTGGATGGCGAAGCGGTCGCTGATCGGGGAGTTGGTGGCGATCACCACCGCGCCGGCGGAGACGGAGAAGCCGTCGCCGCTCACCTTCGGCGCGGCGCCGCCCTCCAAGCCGGTGACGTGGGTGCCGGTGTGGATGCGCCCGCCGGCGGCCTGCACTGCGCGCGTGAGCCCCTCCAGGTAGCGCAGCGCGTGGAACTGCCCCTGGTTGGGGAAGCGCAGCGCGGGCCCGCTCTCCCACCCGTCCACGGGAATGCGGGCGACGAGCTGCAGCCCCCGCGCGCCGGCACGGGTGGCGGCGTCGCGCTCCTTCTCCAGGAAGGCGACATCGCGGTCGGGCGAGAGGAACCAGTAGCCGTCCACGCGGAAGAAGTCGCAGCCGATGCCTTCGGCGGCGACGATGCGCTCGATGGCGTCGATGGCGCCCTGGTGGCTCTCGTAGGCGAGCCGGGCGCCGTCCTTCCCGTGCACCTTCTCCAGCACCTGGTAGTAGTCGTCCATCGCGCTGGAGAGATGGGCGGTGGTCTGCCCCGTCTCGCCCCCGCC
>DASYJZ010000397.1:0-2082 GCA_035995965.1 Longimicrobium sp.
GCGCGCCACGGCGAGATCCTGGCCGAGGCGCGCACCGCCCTCTGGCGCTTTGTGGACGACGTCTCCATCCGCGTCTGGCTGGACGACGCGGGGGCCACCCGGGTGGACGTGACCTCGGCCTCGCGGGTGGGAAGCGCCGACCTGGGGACCAACGCCCGCCGCATCGCCCGCTTCTTGCACGCCCTGGACCGCCGGCTCCTCCCCCGCGCGGGGCGCGGAGAAACCGCTAAAGCGAGCAGCAGCCGATAGATGGCGCCTTCAGAGACCCCCCGGCACCCGCTCCCCGAGCGCATCCCGGTGCTCCCCATCCGGAGCACCATCGTGTTCCCCGGCGGGGCCACCGCGCTGCAGATCGGCTTCGCGCCGAACGTGGAGGCGCTCACCCGCCACCCCGAGCGCGACCTCATCGTCGCCATGGTCAGTACCGAGGACGACGGGTTCCCGCTGGACCCGCGCCCGCTGGAGAAAGTGGCCACCGCGGTGCGCGTGCTCGACCGGCTGAACCTGCCCGGCGGGACGATCCAGACCACGCTGCAGGGGCTGAAGCGCATCCGCCTCTCCGACGTGCGGCTGGAGGACGGCTACTACACGGCCGTGGCGGACGAGGTCGAGGAGCTCCCCGCGCCCGCCGCCGAGGCCGACCCGCTGGTGGAGAAGATCCTGGGGACGGTGAACGCGGTGGCCGCCGCGGTGGAGCGCATCCCCGACGAGGTGCCGCGCATCCTGCGCATGAACCTGGGCGACCCGGGGCGCTTCGCCGACCTCACCGCCGCGCTCTGCAACCTGAAGCTCCCCTTGCGCGACGCGGTGCTGCAGGAGGCCGACGTGCTGGCGCGCCTGCGGCTGGTGGTGGGCGCGCTGGAGGAGGAGTGGGAGCACGTCCGCGAGGTGGAGCAGGCCACCGGCGAGGAGCCCGCGCCCCTCCCCGCCGCCGGGCGCGAGCGTCGCGACGAGATCCGCCGCCGCATCCAGGCGCTGCAGGCCGAGCTGGGCGAGGTGGACCCGGTGGAGCGCGAGGCCAACGAGGCGCTGCGCCTGGTGGAGCGCGCCCAGCTCCCGCCGCGGGTGGCCGCCGTGGCGCGGCGCGAGGCGGAGCGGCTGCGCTCCTCGTCCGTCACCGCCACCGAGGCGCAGGAGATCCGCGCCTACCTGGACGCGCTGATCTCCATGCCCTGGACGCGCCTGGCCGACGGCGGGAAGTTCGACCTGGAGGCGGTGCGCGCCGCCGTGCAGGAGCAGCACCTGGGGCTGGCCGAGCCCAGGCGCCGCCTGCTGGAGGTGGTCGCGGTCGCCGAGCTGCGCGGCGACCTGCGCGGCCCCATCCCCTGCCTGGTGGGCCCGCCCGGCGTGGGCAAACGCACCCTGGCCCAGGCGATCGCCCAGGGTCTGGGGCGGCCCCTGGTGCGGCTGGAGCTGGGCGGCCGCACCGAGACGCAGCTGGTGGGCGCGCGCCGCGGCCGCAGCGGCGCGCAGCTGGGCAAGCTGGCGCAGCTCATCCGCGACGCGGGGGTGAAAGACCCCGTATTCCTGCTGGAGGAGCTCGACGAGGTGGGGCTGGGGAACGTGGACGGCGACCCGGTGGAGGCGCTGGAGGAGACGCTGGACCCCGACCAGCGCGAGAGCTTCACCGACCGCTGGCTCGACGTGCCCTTCGACCTGTCCGAGGTCTTCTTCGTGGGCTCGGCGGCGGACTTCCAACGCATCCCCCGCGACCTGCGCGACTACTTCATCGAGATCCGCATCGCCGGGTACACGCCCGAGGAGAAGATCGCCATCGCCCGCGAGTGGCTCTTCCCGCGGATCGTGGCCGAGCACGGGCTGAACCCGGCGAAGGTGCGCATCGACGACGAGACGCTGCTCTTCCTCACCCGCGGCTACGCGCGCGACGCCGGCGTGGGCAACCTGCGGCGCTCGCTGGCGGCGGTGATGCGCTACCTGGCCGCCGAGAAGGCCGCCGGCCACGGCGAGGAGCACACCCTCACCCGCGAGCTGATCGAGGAGGTGCTGGGCTACCCGCGCTACACCGCCACCCCCGCCGAGTCCGCCCCCGAGGTGGGGGTGGTGACGGGGCTCGCGTGGACG
>DASYJZ010000398.1:0-6076 GCA_035995965.1 Longimicrobium sp.
GGCGTCGCGCACGAAGGCCTTCACCGCCGCCTCGTCCGACACGTCGCCCACCAGCGTCTCCACCTGGCCGGGGAGCCCCGCCGCCTCGGCCGCCAGCGCGCGGAGGCCGTCGCCGTCCACGTCCACCGCGGCCACGCCGGCCCCGGCGCGCGCCAGCTCCAGGGCGAAGCGGTAGCCCAGCCCGCTCGCCGCCCCCGTCACCAGCGCCCGTACCTGCTCGATCCGCATCGGCCGATCCTCCTACGCCGCCGCGCCGGCGAAGTCGCCGCGCGACACGGCGACGCCGGTCTCCTCGCACACCCCCGCGTCGAACGCGTCGTGGATCCCCTGCACCGGGATGCCGCGCGCGTCCGCGAGCGCCGACTGCACGCCGCGGATGAGCGCGGGATAGGCGTCGAAGGCCACGCGCGCGGCGTCGAGCTCCAGGCGCTCGCGGTTGGTGTGCGCCAGCGCCTCGTTCCCCGGCGCGAAGCCGATGGTGGGAATGCCGTGCGTGCCGCAGCTATGGCCGCCGTCGGTGCCGAACTTCCACTGGCGGACGGCGGGGGTGCGCCCCAGCGCGCCGCGCAGCGCCGCGGCCGCGGCCTCCACCACCCGGTGCTCGTCGGGGAGGAGGAAGCCGGGGGTGAAGTTGCTGTGCTCGTCGATCCACCCCGTCCAGGCGCGGTGCGTGGCGCGGCCGGGGAGCACCTCCACGCTCACCCCGTCCATGGCCGGCACGCGCGCCCGCAGCAGCGCGCGGATCTCCTCCACCGCCTCGTCCTCGTCCCACCCCGGGAGCACGCGCATGTCCAGGGTCACGCGGATGCGGTCGGGGATCACGTTCCCGCTCTTCGGCCAGGTCTCCACCACGGTCGGCGTGAGCGTGGCGCGCCCGAGGACGGGGTGGCGCGGCTGGGCGTCGGAGAGGGAGCGCAGGGCCAGCAGGACGTGCGGGAGCGCGTGGTTGGGGTTGCAGCCGCGCTCCGGCGCGCTGGCGTGCGCGGCCACGCCGTGCACGTCCACCGAGAGCTCGGCGTGGCCGCGGTGGCCGGTGCAGAGCTCGCCCCCGGTGGCCTCGGCCAGGATCACCGCGCCGGGGCGGACGGAGAGCGTCTCCATGTGGTGCATCATCCCCCAGCCGCCCTTCTCCTCGTAGACGGAGCAGATCATCCGCACGTCGCCGGCGGGGCGCTCCTCCACGCAGCGCGCGGCGGCGTAGAGCTGGATGGCGAGCTGGCCCTTGACGTCCATCGCGCCGCGCCCGTGCAGGCAGCCGCCGGTGATGGCGCCGCCCCAGGGGTCGTGCTCCCAGCCGTCGGGGTCGCCCACGTCCACCACGTCCATGTGGCTGGAGAGCATCACCGCGGGGGCGCCGTCGGTGCCGGCCACGCGGCCGATGACGTTGCCGGCCGCGTCGGTGCGCGCCTCGTCGAAGCCGAGGGCCCGCAGCTCGCCCACGATGCGCCGCGCCACCTCGCCCTCCTCGCCGGGAAGGCTGGGGATGCGGATGAGGTCGGACGCGAAGTGCATCGCGCGCTCGAAAGAAAGGTCACGCTTCATGTCACCGCTCTCCAGTCGATGATGTCGCCTCGCCCCGCCCCGCCACGTACACCCCGCCGCGCGGCAGCACCCCGCCGCGCCCCTGCCAGTCTCCCGGTCCGTCTTCGGCCGGTTCCGTCGCCTCCGCCCCGCCGCGCACCGCGGCGACGGCCGCGTCCAGCTCCCGCGCGCCGCGGCGCCAGCGGCGCGCGCGGTCGCGCAGCCGGCGCGCCGCCCGGCCCCACCCCGCGCGCAGCTCGCCGAGCGCGCGGCGCAGCGAGGGCTCGGCCGGGCCGCCGCCGTACGCCGCGGCCGCCGCCACCGCGGCAGGATCGGCCCACGCCGCGTCGAACGCGATGCCGTGCGCGCGGAAGCCGCGCTCGGCCGCGACCTCCAGCCGCTCGCCGGCCTCGGCGGCCTCCGTCACCCACTCGCCGACGCGGTGGTGCGCCTGGCGGAAGGAGAGGCCGCCCTCCGTCACCAGCCGGTTGGCCAGCTCCGTGGCGGCGGTGAAGCCCTCCACCGCGCGCCGGCGCATCGCCGCCGGTCTCGGGCGCGCGCCGGCGACGCAGAGGCGCGCCAGCAGCACGGCCTCGGTCACCTGCTCCAGCGCGCTCCAGGCCGGCTTCACCCCCTCGGTGCCCACCGCGACGGAGTTGCTGAAAGGCGTGGCGTGCATCGCCATCGCCGCCGCGGTGAAGGCGCCGAGCGGCGCGCCGGCGCGCCCCTGCACGTGCTCCAGCAGAAAGGCGTTGCGCTTCTGCGGCATCATGCTGCTGGAGCCCACCAGCTCGTCGGGGAACTCGATCAGCCCGAGCTCGGCCGTGCTCCAGAGCTGCAGGTCGGTCGCGAGGCGGCTGAGGGTGACGCCGAGGACGGCAGCCGCGGCGAGCAGCCGCAGCACCCCGTCGCGCGAGGCCACGGCGTCGAGCGAGTGCAGCACGCCGCGCTGGAAGCCCAGCAGCCGCGCCGTCCGCTCGGGGTCGATCGGCAGCGTGGTGCCGCCCGCCGCGCCGGCGCCCAGCGGCGAGCGCTCCAGCCCCGCCGCGGCCGACTCGAGCCCCTCCAGGTCGCGCAGCAGCGCCAGCGCGACGCCCGAGAGGTAGTGGCCGCAGGTGAGGGGGAGCGCCGCCTGGTGGTGCGTGTAGACGGGCATCGGCAGCGCGGCGTGCCGCTCCGCGCCCCGGGCGAGCTCGGCGATCAGCCGCAGCACCTCGCCCGCCAGGCGGCGATGGACGCCGCGCAGCCGCAGCCCCAGCACGGTGGCGCTGAGGTCGTTGCGCGAACGGGCCAGGTGCACCGCGCCGCCGTCGGCCTCGCCGAGGCGCTCGATCAGCCAGTCCTCGTACAGGAGATAGAGGCCGCGGGGCGCGGGCCGGCCGCGGAGCGCCGCGAAGCCATCGTCCGACAGCTCGTCCATCGCCGCCAGCAGCCTGCGGCCGGTCGCGGCGGGGAGGAGCCCCCGCTCCACCAGCATCACCAGGTGCGCCCGGTCCACCCGCAGGTAGAAGGGCAGCTCGTCGCCGATCGCCGCGTCCACGTGCGCGCCGAAGACGATCTCGCGGGCGCGCGGGTCCAGCGGCCGGCGGATGCGTCCGGTGTTCTCCATCACCCCACCTCCTGCGGCACGCGCGCGGCCCCGCCCAGGTGCACGCGCACCGCGCCGCGCCCGCGCTCGGCCGCCGCGCAGGCGCCGGCGAAGGAGTCCGCGCAGGCGATCACGTGGCCGATGCGGTCGCGGAAGTCGCCGCGGACCGCCAGCAGGTCGCCCGGGGCGCGGTAGAGCGTCGCGTCCACCACGCCGGGGACGGCGCGCGCCGCGCCCAGCCCGTCGGCCGCCTCCAGGCGGCCGTCGCCGGGGGCGAAGAGGAAGCGGATGGAGGCGTGGCGCGCGCGGACCGGCGCCAGCTCCGGCGCCTCGCCGACGACCAGGCGCAGCGTCTGCCGGATCAGGTCGATCCCCTGCGCGTGGCGCACCAGCTCGGGGATGAAGCCGCCGGCGAGGCGCGGGTTCACCTCGATGGCCACCGCCTCGGCGCCGCGCATGCGCAGCTCCCAGTGCAGCGGGCCCCACCCCAGGCCGAGGAGCGCGGTGGCACGCACGACGGCCTCCTCCAGCGCCCGCGCGACGTCCGGCTCCACCTCCGCCGGGTAGTCGTGCCCCGCCTCGACGAAGCAGGGCGGATCGCCCAGGTGCTTGCGCGTGATGCCGACCACCCGGCCGGAGAAGAGCTCGACGGAGAACTCGGGGCCGTCGATCCGCTCCTCCACCAGCACCCGGCGCGGCTCGCCCGCGGCCACGGCCCGCGAGAGGAGCGCGGCGGCGTGGCGGCCCACCTCGGCGGCGGTGGCGCAGGCGCGCACGCCCACGCTGCCGCTGCCGGAGACGGGCTTCACCACCACGGGGAAGCCGATCTCGCGCGCCGCCCAGATGGCCTCGGGGGCCGAGGCGGCGGGGCGGAAGGCGGGCGTCGGCAGCCCCGCGTCGGCCATCGTGCGCCGCTGCCACGACTTGTCGCGCGCCGCGTGGACCGCCGCGGCGCCGGGTCCCGGCAGCCCGAAGCGCGCCGCCAGCGCCGCGGCCGTGGCGACAAAGTACTCGGAGCTGGAGGTGATCCCCGCGATCCCGTCCGCGCCGTAGCGGGCGCGGAGGAGGGGCTCCAGCGCGTCCTCGTCCGTCCGCTCGACGACGAGCACCTCGGGCGCGTCCTCGTCGGCCAGGAAGGCGTACGCCCCGGGGCGCGCGGTGACGAGGACGGGCGTGAAGCCCATCTCCCGCGCCGCGCGGACGAAGAGGCGGCCGGTGCCGCTGGTGTTGCTCTCGACCAAGAGCAGGGCGCGCGCGCTCATGCGGGCACCAGCTCCAGCGCGGGCGCCGGCTCGCCCATCACCTCGTCGTAGGTTCGCCGGTCCCAGCGATGGAAGGACCACGGGTCGCCGCCGTCGTGCGGGCGGTCCCACTCCACCGGCTCGCGCGGGAGCTGGTCCAGCATGAGGCCGCGCTCCTGCAGCCAGGCGTCGTCGTAGACGGTGTCCTGGTAGCGGTAGCCCTCGTCCGGGAAGACCACGGCGCCCAGCGCGTCGGGGTTGCGGCGCGCCCACCAGTCGGCCACCAGGTAGGCCGCGCCGCTGGTGGGGCCCATGAAGAGCGCGTGGCGGCGGTGCAGCTCGCGGGTGGCGCGGAAGGCCTCGGCGGCGCCCACCCAGTGCACCAGGTCGAAGGCCGCGTGGTCCACGTTGGCCGGCATCAGGCTGTTGCCCAGGCCGCGCAGGGTGCGCCCGCTCCCCGCGTCGCTCTGCCCGAAGATCACGCTGCGGTGCGTGTCGACCCCGATGGCCGAGAGCTCGGGGAAGAGGAGGCGCAGGTACGACGAGATCCCGCACATCGACCCGCCCGAGCCCACCGGGCCGATCAGGCAGTCCACGGCGCCGGCGGCGTGCGCGAGCTGCTCGGCGCAGGGGGCGTAGCTCCCCGGGTTGTGGGGATTGGTGTACTGCCGCGGACAGAAGCTCCCCGGGTTCTCGTTCAGCACGCGCTCCAGCACCTCCAGCCGCGCCTGCTGGTAGCCGCCCGACGCGCCCGGCTGGCGGACGATGTGCACCGTGGCGCCCAGGTCCTCCAGCCGGCGGCGGAGCGGCGCGTCGATGGCGGGGTCGCTCACCAGCGTGAGCGGGTGCCCGCCGAGCCGCGCGACCATGGCCAGCGCCAGGCCGAAGGTGCCCGAGGTGGTCTCGGCGATCAGGCCGCCGGGGCGCAGCTCGCCCTCTTCCAGCGCCCTGCGCACGATGTACCGCGCGGGGAGGAGCTTCATCAGCGGGAACGCCAGCCCGATCAGGTTGGGGCGCAGCCACACGATGCGCGGCAGCGCGATGGCGTCGACGGAGTTGGCGTTGATCACGGAGGGGCTCACGTAAGGGTCTCCGGAGGATGGGGGGCGAGGTCGGTGGTGAACTCCCAGGCGCGGTCGAATCCCAGCCGCAGCAGGCCGTCGCGGGCGCGCTCCACCCGGCGGACCGCGCGGGGGTCGAAGAGGAAGCCGGCCACGGTGCCGCTGTGCGCCACCTGCACCCCCAGCGCGCCCACCTCGCGGGCGAGGGCCAGGAGCCGGGTCATGGCGCGCTTGGGGCGATGGCGCTGCATGATCAGCGTGCTGGCGGTGGCCACGCGCCCGAGCAGCGCGGCGTCCTGCCGGTCCACCGCGCGGCGCAGCAGGCCCAGGATGGGGTGGAAGGCCTCCACCTCCCACGCGGTGTAGGCGCAGGGCGGGAGCGAGAGCGTCTCCACCCCGCGGTCTGCCTCGGTGTTGAAGCCCAGCACGCGCACCGGGGGGAGCGGCCCGCCCAGGTCCAGCAGCACGCTGCCGCGACGCTGGGCGAAGAGCACGGCGCGCTCGGGGCCGTACATCAGCGAGTCCGACGCGCTCTCGGCGCCCACCGAGAGCCGGGCGACCCACTCCCGCGGCAGCGTGGCGCCGAAGGCGTCGGCGACCGCGAGGATGGAGGCGAGCACGTCCGTCGTGGATGAGCCGCACCCCCAGCGCAGGGGCACGTCGCC
>DASYJZ010000399.1:0-10754 GCA_035995965.1 Longimicrobium sp.
CGGTTCGGGCGGACCCGATTGATCCTCCGCATTCTCCAGAGCCTGGTCCGCCCGAACCGGGGTGAGGGGTCGCCTGAACTCGCTCCCCGGCGCCCACTGCGGCAGCGTGTCGGCGGTGGCGGCGGCCCACGCGGTGCGCAGGAGCACGCGGCCCTGCTGCACGGCGCCGCCGTAGTCCGTCCCCGGGCGATAGGCGTCGCTCGGCTGGTGGTAGTGCCGCGAGTTGAACTCCTCGTAGCGCTCCTGGCCCCATCCCTCCGGCCGGTCCGCGTAGCGCAGCCCGTGGTCCATCGCCAGCGCCGGAACGCCCGCGCGGGCGAAGGGGAAGTGGTCCTGCCGGAAGAACATCCCCTGCTCCGGGTGCTGCTCCGGCGCCACCACCATCCTCTCCGCCTCCGCCGCGGCGCGAACCAGGGTTCCCAGCTCCGAGCGGTCGGTGCCGAGGGGCGCGATGTCTTCCGTCCTCCCCCACAGGTTCGCGCCGTCGACGTTCAGCACGGCCGCCGTGGTCGCGAGCGGGTAGAGCGGATGGCGTGCGTACCACTCCGCGCCCAGCAGCCCCGACTCCTCCGCCGTGGTCGAGACGAAAAGGAAGGGCCGCGGCGGCCGCTCCGGCGCGCGGGCCAATCCCTCCGCCACCGCCAGCAGCAACGCCACGCCGCTCGCGTTGTCGTACGCGCCGGGATGGACGTGCGTCGCGCCGTCGTCGCCCGTGCGCATCCCCAGGTGGTCGTAGTGGGCGGAGACGATCACCCCCTCCTGCGCCCGCGCCGGGTCCGAGCCGGGGAGGAGGCCGACCACGTTCGCCGTCGCCACCTCGCGGACGTCGCTGCGGACGTGGGCGCGCACCCCGATTCCCGTCGGCACCGGGCGAAAGCCCTTCGCCTCGGAGGCGGCGACCAGCGCGTCCAGGTCGTGGCCCGCGGCGGCGAGGGCACCGCGGGCGGCGGCCTCGGAGATCCAGCCGCGCACCTGGAGCGGGAACTGCGGCGTGCCCGACAGGTCGAACTGCTCGCCGGTGTTCGAGGTCTTCACCACGTTCCAGCCGTAGCCGGCGCTCGCGTCGGTGTGCAGCAGCAGCGCGCCGGCCGCGCCACGGCGCGACGCCTCCTCCAGCTTGTACGTCCAGCGCCCGTAGTACGTCAGCGCGCGCCCGCCGAAGAAGCCCGGCGTGTCCGCCGTGCCGGGGTCGTTGACGCGCATCAGCAGCACCTTGCCGCGCACGTCCACGTCCTTGAAATCGTCCCACCCGTACTCCGGCGCGGTGATCCCGTAGCCGACGAACACCAGCTCCGTATCCACCGACACCTCAGGGCGCGGGACGCCCGCCTCCAGCACGTACTCGTCGCCGTAGGCCGGGAGGATGGCGGCGCCGCCGGCCGACAGCTCCAGGCGCGGATGCGGGTCCATCCCCACCATCGGCACCGGCTGCGTCCACGCGCCGGCGACGGGGTGCAGCCCCATCCGCTCGAACTGCGCGGCGATGTACTCCATCGCGACGATCCCGCCGCGGGTGCCGGGGGCGCGCCCCTCCAGCAGCGGGTGCGAGAGGAAGCGCAGGTGCGCGTCCACGGCGTGGGGGCTCACCGCGTCCAGCGCGGCGCGGAGGGCGCCGTCGAGTGGGTCCGTCATCGGTCTCCGACCAGGGTGTGGCGGCCGTCCGGGAGCGCCTCCGCGAGTCCCTCGGCGGATAGGTAGCCGAGGATGGCGTGGAGGGAGCCCTCCGCCGCCGCCCGCAGCGACGGGTGGAGGTCCGCCCCGTACACGGCGTCCAGCAGCTCGCGCGGACGCGACGGCCCGGCCCGCCGCAATGCGCGGACCACCTGCTCGATGCGCGTCTCCCGGTGCCGCCGGTAGCGGGCGACGGCCTCGGCGGGATCCGTCAGCGGGGGGCCGTGGGCGGGGTAGAGAACGGCGGGGGAGAGGGATGCGATGCGGTCCAGCGAGCGCAGATACGCCGCCAGGTCCCCCTCCGGTGGCGCGACGAGGGTGGTGTCGCCCTGGCCCATGAAGAGGTCGCCGACGAAGACGGCGCCGCGGTCGTGCCAGTGGAAGGAGACGTGGTCCGGCGCGTGCCCCGGCGTGGCGACCACCTGCAGGGTGCCCGCATCCGTGTGGATTGCGTCGCCGTCCTCCAGCCAGCGCGAGACGATCAGGTCATCGCTGGGACGGCCGGTGCCCGAGGCGATCATCACCGGGGCGCCCGTTTCGGCCGCCAGCGGCTCCGCGAGCTCCGAGTGGTCGCTGTGCGCGTGGGTGAGGAGGATGGCGATGGGCCGCCGGCCGGCGAGCGCGGCGAAGATGTGGTCCAGGTGCGGCCCGGCGGATGGCCCCGGGTCGATCACCGCCGGCCGATCCCGCCCGACGATGAAGGTGCGGGTGCCGTCGAGCGTCATGGGCCCGGGATTCGGCGCGATGAGGGTGCGGAGGCCGTCCGTCATCGTTCCACCAGCACTGCGCGCACCGGCGACGCGTCGGCCTCGGCGAGGCGCAGGGGAAGCGCGATCAGCTCGTACGCGCTACCGTCCACGTCGTCCAGCAGCAGATTTTCGATGATCGGCACTCCGGCGTCGAGGAGGATGCGGTGCACGGGGAGGTCTGGCGAGTCCGGCGGGTCCGGCGACGGCGCGTCCGTCCCCACCAGCCGCACGCCGCGGGTGACGAGAAGCCGTGCGGCGTCGGGCGTGAGCGCGGGCCACGTCTCGGGAAACTGCGCCGGGTCTCGCCAGGCGCGCGTGCGCAGGAGGAGCCGCTCGCAGTGGCCGGGGAGATGCGCGGCCAGCCAGTCCGCCCCGATCTCGACTGCCGCGCCGGTGTCGAGCACGTCCGCTGGACCGATGAACGCGGCAGGCGGCACGTCGCCGATGGGCGCGCCGGCCTCCAGCACGTGCAGCGGCCCGTCGGCGTGCGTCCCCGTGTGCGCGCCGAAGGAGAGCTCGGCGGCGTTGAAGCCGTCGTCCGGCAGGCGCGCGCTCCAGCCGCAGCGGCAGGGCGGATCGCCCGGCCACACCGGCATCCCCGCGAACACCGGGCGCGTCACGTCGATGATGCGCATCTCAGGCTGAGCAAACGGCGTCTCTCACAGGGGTCACGGGGGACACGGAGGGCCGTTCGTCAGCCCTCTGCGTCCCCTGTGGCCCCTGTGAGAGATGCGGTTGCCGTATCATCCCCACACCAGCCCGGCCCAGAAGCGCGGGGTGAAGAGCGAGGCGACGGGGCTCACGTCGCCGGTGACGCGGATCACGGCGTCGCCGAGGGCGGGGCGCGCGGTGAAGCGGCGGCTGACGGCGGAGAGCAGGGCGGGGCGGGAGACGAACGCCTCCACCACGTGCTGCATCCGCTCGCCGGGCCCGAAGGCGCGGCGGCGGGCTCGCTCGTACGGCGCCAGCGCGCGCGCGGAGCTGTCGCCGGCGCGCAGGGCGGCGCTCGCCGCGCCGGCCGCCAGCTCGCCGCCGCGGAGGGCGCGAAAGATCCCCTGCCCGGTGAACGGGTCGTAGTAGCCGGCCGCGTCGCCCACCAGCAGCGCGCCGTCCGCCACCGCGCTCCGCACCGGGCAGTCGAACGGCCCCGTCGCCAGCACCTCGTCCACGCGACGCAATCCCCCGAAGCCGTACCGCTCCAGCGCCGCGTCGAAGTAGCCGTCCGCATCGCCCGAGACCTCGCCCGAGCGCTCGCCGGGGACCACGACGGTGACGTTCGCCAGGCCGCCGCCCACCGGGGCGATCCCCAGGCAGGCGCCCCGGCCGCTCACGCGCACCTCGCCGCGCCCGGGAACACCGTCGAACCCCGCGACGTGCGCGGTCAGCGCCAGCTTGCGCAGCTTCGGCCGGCGGCGGAGGAGGCCCAGGCGGCGCAGCACCACCGAGCGCAGCCCGTCCGCGCCCACCACCAGCCGCGCCGCGATCTCCCGCTCGCCGTCATCGCCCTGGACGCGGACCCCGGCGACGGCTCCGGCCGCATCCCGCAGCAGGCCGGCGACGCGGACGCCGGTGCGCACCTCCGCGCCGCGAGAGGCCGCGTGCCGCAGCAGGACGTCGTCCAGCGTCTCGCGGGGGATGGCGATGCCGCGGAGAGCCTCGGGGAAGCAGCCGTCGAACCCGTCGCCGTCGAGCGCGGCGATGCGCCAGCCGTCGAGCCAGGCATGCCCAGCGGCGGCGACCGCGTCCCAGGCGCCCAGGCGGCGCAGCGCCTCGACGCCGGCGGGGTTCACGCACTCCGCGCACGGCTTGCGGCGGGGGAACTCCGCGCGGTCCAGCAGGAGCACGTCGTGGCCGGCGGACGCCAGGCGCGCGGCCGTGGCCGACCCCGCCGGGCCGGCGCCGACCACCACCACCTCCCGCACCTCGCGCCGTGCGTCCACCTCGCTACTCCTTCTCCACCACCAGCGCCAGGCGGAAGGGCACGTGCACGTGCACCTCCGCCTTCCGGAACCCTGCTCGCGCCGCCAGCGACCGCAGCTCGGCGGGCGTGAACGCGCGGCGGACGGAGAGCGGCCCGTCGTGGCGCGTGACCGGGTGCCTGCGCCAGACCGTCGCCGCCAGCAGCCGCGCCCCCAGCAGCGCCGCGCGCGACCGCGCCAGGTCGTTCACGATCAGCCCGATGCGCGACACGCGGTGCATCTCCCGCAGCACCCGCAGGCAGTCGCGGTCGTCGTCGAAATGGTGCAGCGCGGTGGAGAGCAGCGCCACGTCGAACGAGTCGTCGGGCCAGGGGAGCGCCAGCGCGTCCGCCTCCGCCGCGCGGATCGCCGGCTCTTCGGCGGTGTGCGCGCGGGCCAGCTCCAGCGTGGTGGCATGGTTGTCCGTCGCCACGATCTCCACCTGCACGTCGCGCTCCCGCGCCCAGCGCGCGACCTGCAGCGGGATGTCGCCCGAGCCGGTCCCCAGGTCGAGGATGCGGTACGAGGGGCGCGGATGCCGCGCGAACAGCGCCTCCAGGTGATGGAGGACCACGCGCGTTCCGCCCAGCCACCGGTTTACCCCCCGCAGGTCGGCCAGGCTCCGCGCCAGCTCCGCCGGGTCCTGCGCGGGCTCGTCCATCAGCTCCCGCCCGGCGGCGCGCGCGAGGGGGCTCACGCCAGCGCCTCGCGGACGCGGCGGGCCGGGTCCTCCACCGCCTCGGCGAGCGCGGCCTCGTCCAGCGTGAGCACACGGCCGTCGCGGTAGAGCACCCGCCCGCGCACCGCCGTCAGCACCACGTCCGTCCCCCGCGCCGCGTGGAAGAGCGCCGCCACCGGGTCGTGCACCGGCCGCACGTGCGGGGCCGCCAGCGAGACGGCGCAGAGGTCTGCGTCCTTCCCCGGCTCCAGCGTGCCGACGCGGTCCTCCAGCCCCAGCGCGCGCGCGCCGTCGATCGTCACCAGGCGCAGCAGGTCGGCGGGGGAGAGGAAGTCGAACGAGGCCAGCCGCGCGCGGTGCAGCAGCGAGGCGATCCGCGCTTCCTCCAGCAGGTCCATGCGGTTGTTGCTGCCGACGGAGTCCGTCCCCAGCCCCACCCGCACCCCCGCTTCGCGCAGCTCGGCGAGCGGCGCGGTGCCGTGCCCCAGCTTCGCGTTCGCCACGGGGCAGTGGGCCACGGCGCACCCGTGGTCCACGAGCCGCACGATGTCGTCGTAGTCCAGCAGCACGCAGTGGATGAGGAGCGGCCGCGCGTCGAGCACGCCGAGGCGCTCCAGCAGCTCCACGGTCGTCCGGCCGCGGACGGGCGTGGCGATCCCTCGCGCCCGCAGCCCCGGCGCGAAGTCGCCCTCCCCGCGCGTCACCAGGTCGCGCTCGGGGATGGACTCGCCGGCGTGGATGGCGATCGGAAGCCCTTCCTCGCAGGCGTAGCGGCCCGCCGCCGCGAAGAGTGCGTCCGACACTGTGTACGGCGCGTGCGGGGAGATGCCGAGCCGCACCAGCTCCGTCTCCTCGCCGCGCAGCCGGTCGACGGCGGCGCGCAGCTCGGCCATGGACGCGTCCGCCACGGCCGGGTCGGGGCCGAACACCTCGCGGTAGACGAGGCCGCGCATCCCCGCCTCCTTCAGCGCGCCGAGCGACGCCGCGGACGACTCGGTGGCCGCGACGGTGGTGATCCCGGCGCGCAGGCACTCCACCAGCGACCAGCGCGCGGCGAGGTCGAAGTCCCCGTCGCGCAGCGCGGCGCGCTTCGTCCCGACCAGCCGCAGGATCCAGTCGCGGAAGCGGAGGTCCTCCAGCGCGCCGCGGAAGAGCGACAGCTCCGGGTGCGCGTGGACGTTGACGAGGCCGGGGAGGAGCGCCGCCTCCCCCAGCTCCACGATCTCCGCCCCCTCCGGCGGCTCGATCGCCGCGCGCGGTCCGACCGCGGCGATGCGCCCGTCGGCGCCCACCATCACCGCGCCCTGGCGGATCGGCTCCATCGCCACCGGCAGCACCCACGCCGCCCGGTAGATCGTCACGCGCTCCGGCATCCGCTCCGCGCTGGTCCAGGTCGATTCTCGGCCGATGGCCACGCGTGCAATTCTAGGGCGCGGTGGCACTGGGCGCACGAAACCCCTGCGGAGTTTCTCCGCGGCCGTGCGGATCAGGAGAGGCCGATCGTTTACGGTCGATAGGCCTCAAACAGCCTGTACGATCCAGCTTGCTGCGGCTATCGTCCAATATGGATCGCCGTGGCCTTACCTCGCGAAGGCATCACGGCTCCCGCGCCGCCCGGCCGGCGGCAACCTGTTCAGGAAGGTGGCTCATGCGGAAAGTGATGCTGAACGTGGACGAGTTGGCCGTCTCCTCGTTCCCCACCGACGACGCACCCGCGTCGCGGCAGGGCACCGTCGTGGCCAACCAGCCCACCAGGTGTCCGCTGACTGGGCCGCTCCCGCCCAGCGGGGGCGGATACACCTGCGACTACCCAGCAACCTGCATGTGCCCACCGGAATCGTGCAGCTGACGGAGGCACCCGAGGCCCCGGCGTCCTGCCGGGGCCTCACGGCACCTGCCGCCCAGGCTGTGCTGGAGTCGATGGATGACGCGGGACTCCTCTCCGCCAGGGCGTGGGAGGGGGCGACGAGGGCTGCGGCTTGCGGGCATCGCCCGTTGCAGGCGAAGATTCAGCGATTCCGCGGTCTCGCCCACCCCCCGCCTCCGCCGCATGCCGACCCGACGCCATCTCGCCGCCGCCGTCCTGCTCCTGTCCGCCGCCTGCCGGGCGGACTCGACCGCGCCCGACCCCGGGCTCGCGATGGGGACTACCTACACGCTGCGCAGCATCGGCGGCCGGCCGCTGCCCTGGGTGGAGCTGGCGAGGGAACCAGATACCACGTGGGTGATCGGCGGGAGCTACGCCTTCCGCGCGGACAGCACCTACACCTTCAGCTACGACTACCGCTACCGCCGCTCGAGCGAAGTGACCGTGCAGCATTACGAAGACACGGGGCGATACCGCGCCTTCGGCGACTCGCTCCAGCTCAGCGACTGGTGGGACTACGGCGCCCGCCGCAGCGGCAAGGCGGTCATCGTCCACGGGCGATACGACGACTGGATCTACCGCCGGTAGCCCATCGGGACGGTGGATGGATACACCGGACACCTCCCGCCACGCCGTGCGGGAGGTGCCTTCGCGTGTCGACCAAACCCGTCGTCCGCCGATTGCCCCGTGCCCACCCCGCCGCTAAGGTAGAGGATACCCGGGACAAACCCTCTGCCCGCGCGTCGTGACCGACCCTCGCCCGCAGTCCGCCGCCAGCGCCGCGCGCCGCGCGACCGACGACCCCAACACCTTCGTGATCCCGACGGAGCACCTGCCGCCGGGATTTCTGGAGAAGGTGGAGGACGGCGGCCTCGTCCCGGCCGCGCCGCGTCCCGCCGCCACCGTCGTGCTGCTGCGCGACGCCGAGGGCGGCCCCGAGGCCCTGCTGCTGCGGCGCCACCGGCGCAGCGGGTTCGCGGCCGACGCCTGGGTGTTCCCCGGCGGCGTGGTGGACGAGAGCGACCGCGCCGCCGACGCGGCGGACCGGCTCGACGGCCCTTCGCCGGCCGAGTGGGCGCGCCGCCTGCAGGTCGACGACCCCGCCGAGGCGGCGGGGTACGTCACGGCGGCGATCCGCGAGGCGTTCGAGGAGACGGGGATCCTGCTGGCGCACTCCGACCGCGTGAGCGCCGCGCACGTCCACGCTGCCGAGAGCCTGGCCGTCGCCCGCCGCGCGCTGCTCAACGAGGTGGTCACGCTGCGCGACGTGGCGGTGGGGAACGGGGTGCGGCTGGCGGGCGACGAGCTGATCTACGTCGGGCACTGGATCACCCCCGCGCCCGAGCCGCGGCGCTACGACACCCGCTTCTTCGCCGCCCGCCCCCCCGCCGGCGCGGTCTGCGACGCGCACGACGCCGAGATGACCGACTCCGCTTGGCTCCGGCCCGCCGAGGCGGTGGAGCGCTTCCGCGACGGCCGGCTCAAGCTGCTCCCCCCCACGGTGCACACCCTGCAGCGGCTCGACGGGTTCGCCGACTGGGACGCGCTGCGCGCCGCGCTGGAGGATGCGCCGGTGCCCGGCATCACCCCGCGCATGGAGCGCCGTCCGGAAGGCGTGGCCATCGTGGTCCCCGAATGATCCACCGCGAACCCGAAGGACGATGACCCACCGCCCCGCCACCCTCGGCGCCCTGCGCGAGGCCGGCTTCGCCACGCGCTCCGTGAAGCAGGAGATGCGCGAGAACCTCATCCGCAAGCTGGCGGCGGGCGAGACCCTGTTCCCCGGCGTGGTGGGGTACGAGGACACGGTGGTCCCCTCCATCGTCAACGCCGTGCTGGCCCGCCAGAACTTCATCCTGCTGGGCCTTCGCGGGCAGGCGAAGAGCCGCATCCTGCGCCAGCTGGTGGAGCTGCTCGACGACGAGATCCCGGTGCTCGCCGGGAGCGAGGTGAACGACGACCCGCTCGCCCCCATCTCGCGCTACGGCAAGCTGCAGGTGCTGGAGCACGGCGACGACACGCCGGTGGAGTGGGTGGGCCGCGACCGGCGCTACGTGGAGAAGCTCGCCACCCCCGACGTGACGGTGGCCGACCTGATCGGCGACATGGACCCGATCCGCGCGGCCCGGGGCGGGCACCTGCTCTCGGACGAGCTCACCATCAACTTCGGGCTGATGCCGCGCGCCAACCGCGGGATCTTCGCCATCAACGAGCTCCCCGACCTCTCCGGCAAGGTGCAGGTGGGGCTCTTCAACGTGCTGCAGGAGGGCGACGTACAGATCAAGGGCTACCCCGTGCGCCTCCCGCTCGACGTGATGATGGTGTTCAGCGCCAACCCCGAGGACTACACGGCGCGCGGCAAGATCATCACCCCGCTCAAGGACCGCATCGGCGCCGAGATCCAGACCCACTACCCGCGCACCACCGAGGAGGGGATGGAGATCACCGCGCAGGAGGCGTGGGTGGCGCGCGACGGGGTGCCGGTGCAGGTGCCGCCCTTCATCGCCGAGCTGGTGGAGCGGGTGGCGTTCCTGGCGCGCGAGGACAAGCGCATCGACCGGCGCAGCGGGGTGAGCCAGCGGATGCCGATCTCGGTGATGGAGACCGCGGTGTCGAACGCCGAGCGCCGCGCCCTGGCCGCCGGCGAGGCGCGCATCGTCCCCCGCGTGGCCGACGTGTACGCGGCGCTGCCGTCGATCACCGGGAAGATGGAGCTGGAGTACGAGGGCGAGCTGCAGGGCGCCGACTCCATCGCCCGCGACCTGATCGCCGCCGCCGCGCGCGACCTCTTCGACCGCGTGTGGGATGCCGACCTGCTGGACTCGGTGGTGGAGCATTTCGACACCGGCGGCGTACTGCAGATCAGTGACGGCGCATCGGCCGAGGCGTGCCTGGCGGGGCTGCGCGCCGTTCCCGGGCTGGAGGGCGCGCTGGAAGACGCGGGTATGTTCCACGCCGACGACATGGGCCTCTCCGTCGCCGCGGCCGAGCTGCTGCTGGAAGGCCTGGCCGCGCACCGCAAGATCTCGCGCGCCGACACCGGCACCTACTCGCGCGCGAAGCCGGACCGCACGCCCAAGGGGAAGGGAAAGGGCGGCGGCTTCAGCTTCGGCTCGAGCGACATGTTCTGAGGCCGAGGGAATCGCCCTGAAACTCGCCACGACGGTGCGCCGTAGGGTGCGACGACGGAAGCAACCGCGGAACACACAAGGAGCAAGACCATGTTCGTAACTCTGATCGCGCTGGGCGTCGCAGCGTTCGGCTATATGCAGGCGCGGGCCTTCACCCGCCGGAAGCTGCAGTTCGTGGACTCGGCGCAGAGCGGGGTGGCGCCGGTGATCGCGGGGGTCGTCACCGCGGTCGCGGCCGGCATCCTCCTCCTCTTCATCCCCTTCTTCGGCGCGGGTACGGCGCTGCTCCTGGGGGCGGGCGTGGGCGCGGGCGTCGCCTCCGGCCAGTCGGACATCAAGCACCGCCGGCTCACGCCGTAACGGCCGGACCCACGATCGAAACGCCGCCTCTCCCAGCGCGGGAGAGGCGGCGTTCGTCGTGCTCGGCGATCTCGACCTTCGGCGAGATCGGGATGCGCGATCATATCAGATGTCGAAGCCGCCCCGGCGCAGGCGCTTCGCGTCGCGGCGGGCGAGGCGCTCAGCGGCGCGGACGTCGCCCTCGCTCTCGCCGGGGTGCCGCACCTGCAGCTCCACCCCGCCCATCACCGCCACCCCGCCGATGCGCAGCACGGGCGCGTTCGGGTCGCGCGGGAGCTCGCGGCCCCCGCTCTGCGCGAACCCGCCCATCAGCGCGAACCCGTTCAGCTCCACGTGCAC
>DASYJZ010000400.1:0-2168 GCA_035995965.1 Longimicrobium sp.
GCAACTGCTGCGTCTGAGCACGCGGCACCACACGCCGCCCGCGCATGCCGCGCGGGCGGCGCCTCACCCCCGCTGCGGAGCGCAAACCATGAAGAAGCTGACCCTTGACCTCGTGGGCCTGAAGGTGGAGAGCTTCGACACCTTCGTTCCGGAGGACCAGCGGGGCACGGTGCGGGCGAACAGCGGCTGCGTCACGTACAGCTGCCCCCCCGGCACCTGCGGCGCCCAGCCCGACACCACCTGGGACAAGGGCCTGTACCTGCGCACCATGACGGCCTGTCCCCAGTGCTGCGTCTGAGACGCGGCCGCTCACCCAACCACTCCGGAGACCGAACGATGAACAGCACCCCGCGCAAGCTGAGCCTGGACCTGGACCAGCTCTCGGTCGAGAGCTTCGAGACCCTCGACATCGCCTCGGCGCGCCGGGGCACGGTGCGGGCGTACGTGTGCAGCGACGTCTGCACGGCGAGCTGCGACCCCACCTGCGGCATCCTCCCGGCCTCGGCGGAGTCGGCGTGCAACGCACTGCCGCAGACGAAGTTCTGCGGAGGCACCGCAGACTTCAGCGTGTGCGGGCCCTGCTGCGTCTGATCGGCCGCAAACGGATCGATCTCACCCGGAGGACCGGAGGACCGGAGAACGTCGTCGTTTCTCCGGTCCTCCGATCATCCGGGTGAACCGTTCTGCTGTCGGTGGGGATACGAGCACTCTGGTCCACGCGCGGCAGGCCGCCCATCTTGCCACCGTCAGTCCTTCCGGCATCGCCCCGCTTCCCCTGCCAGACCGATGCTCTCGCGCTCCTCCTTCGGCATCGACGTGCTGCACGCCGTCCGCTCGCTGCGCCGCGCTTCCGGGCACGCCACGAGGACGGTGCTCACACTGGCCTTCGGTTGCGGCGCGGCGCTGCCGCTGATCGCCGCGGCCCGCGCGGGGCTGGCGTGGCGTCCGCCGTTGGAGCAGCCGCCGTTCGGGCGCATCGAGGGCGGAGGCGCGGGCGGGTGGACGGGCGTGCTGCGGAGCCCGGTCGAGCTGCGGCTCGACGGCGAGCGGGCGATGCTCTACGTGCTGCTCGCGACCGGGCTGCTGGTGCTGGCGGCCACCTGCGTGAACGCGGGCGCGCTGGTGCTCACCCGAGCCTCGGCGCGGCGGCACGAGCGGGCGCTGCGGGCGGCGCTCGGTGCGGGGCCGGGGCGCCTGCTCGCGCAGGGCGTGGTCGAGGGCGCCGCGCTCGCGCTCGCCGGGTGCCTGGTGGGGCTGGCGCTGGGAATGGCGGCGCTGCGCGTGCTGCAGTCCACCTGGCCGGCGGCGCGCGCGCTGCTGGCCGGCGCGCCCGACGCGGTCGCGGCCGCCGTGGCGCTCGGCTTCCCCGGGGCGGTGGTGCTGCTCTTCACCCTCGCCCCCGCCCGCAGTGCCGGCCGCGGCAACCTGCACGCGCACCTCGCCGTGGGCGAGCGCGCCACCCCCGGCCCGTACGACGCGTGGGTGCGGCGGGTGCTCGCGGTGGCGCAGTTCACCGTATCGATGGGGCTGCTGGTCGGCGCCGGCGTGCTGGTGCGCGGCTCGGTTCCGGACGCCCGGACGGCGAGCCCCGGCTTCGACCCGCACGACACGCTGACGCTGCGCCTGGAGACGCCGCACGCGCTGCAGCGGCGTCCCTTGGAGCGCGCGGCGGCGCTCGGCGCGGCGGTGGCGGCGGTGCGCGCGCTGCCCGGCGTGCGCGCGGCGGCGCTCGGCAGCCCCGACGCCTGGCTCAACCTGGGCCCGCTGGACGACGTCACCAGCTTCTGCCGCGAGTGCTCGCTCGGGGCGATCGTGACGCCCGTGCTGCACGGGGCCACGCGCAACCTGGTGGTGAGCGCCGGGTGGTTCGCCACGCTCGGTGCGCCGCTGCTGAGCGGCCGCGAGATCGAGCCGCGCGACGCCGGCACCCGCGTGGCCGTCATCAACCAGGCGTTCGCCGCCAGGCTCTTCCCCGGCGGCGATCCGCTGGGGAAGCGGGTGGCGCTCCTTCCGCACGGCCCGCGCTACACGGTGGTCGGCATCGTCGGGGACATCTCGCCGCGGGGAACGGGCACACCGCTCGCCCCCGCGCCGGCCATCTACCTCCCCGCCGAGCGCCATCCCCCGTCGACCGCCGGCCTGGCAGTGCGCGCGGCCGGCGGCGGCCC
>DASYJZ010000401.1:0-3104 GCA_035995965.1 Longimicrobium sp.
TGGACCACGACTATCCCGTGGCCGCGGCGCGGCTGGCGAGCGCGCGCGGCGCGAAGCGGTTCCTGCTGGTCTCGTCGCTCGGAGCCAACGCCCGGTCGCGCGTCTTCTACAACCGGGTGAAGGGCGAGGTGGAGCGCGACGTGGCGGCGGTCCCCTTCGAGGGCGTGGCGCTGCTCCGCCCCTCGCTGATCCTGGGTCCCCGCGCCGAGCGCCGCACCGCCGAAGATCTCGCGCAGCGGCTGATGCCGCTCGCCGCGCCGCTCCTGGTCGGCCCGCTGCGCGGGTACCGCGCGATCGACGCCACCACCATCGCCCGCGCGATGGTGCGCCTGGCGCGAGAAGGCTTCCGCGGCGTGCGCGTGGTGGAGTCGGACGAGATCGCGGCCCTCGGATCCGCGTAGCACGGTTCCCGGGCCGCGGCGGAGAAGACGCGGCCTCCCTATCCCCTGTCCCCCGCCCGTCCGCTGTCCCCCCGTGACGGCTTCCATCGATGCTGCCATATTGAACCCACGGATGCAGAACGCACTGGAGAGCCCATGCCGCGGGGAGTGACCGACCCCCACCTGCCGGACGGGATCGTGAAGCTCCCTCCGGAGCCGGCGACTGCGCCGGGCGGCTGCGGGCTGCGCGGGTGCCTGTACGGGATGGTGGCACTGTTCGCGCTCCTGCTCGTGGCCATGGTGCTCTTCGCCGTGCTGCGGCCCTGGCCCACCCCCGGCGTGCAGCCCTGACCCGTGCCGCGCCCACACCTTCAGGACAGGAGCCGTACCATGCCTCGTGCAGTCAAGCTGCTCGCCGTGCTCTTCGCCGCCGCCCTCGGCACCGCCGGGTGCGTGGGAACGGGGAAGAACGCCCCCGCGCCGCAGCCCTCCGCCACCGTGACGGTGAACAACCGCGCCTTCATCGACGTGGACGTGTTCGCGCTGAACGGCAGCACCCGCGCCCGCCTGGGCTCCGTGACCGCCAGCGGCACGGGCACCTTCCGTCTCCCCGCGGCCGTGGTGGGCGCGGGGCGCGAACTGCGCTTCATGGTGGACCCCATCGGCTCCGCGCGGCAGGGTCTGAGCTTCAACATCTACGTGCGCCCCGGCGAGCACATCACGCTCACCGTGCCGCCGTCGATCGCGCAGTAGGCCCGGCGCCGACCGCGGGCCCCGGCAAGTGCGGATCTACGCCGTCTCGGACCTGCACGCCGACTTCCGCGAGAACCGGCGCCTGCTGGAGCGGATCTCCGCGGGCGAGCACCGCGGCGACGCGCTGATCGTGGCGGGCGACGTGGCCGACGCGCTCCCGGTGGTCACCGACGTGCTCGGCGGGCTGCGGGAGCGCTTCGCCGAGCTCTTCTTCGTCCCCGGCAACCACGAGCTGTGGGTGCGGGGCGAGCCGCGCGACTCGGTGGAGAAGTTCCACGCGGTCCTGGCCGCCTGCGCGGGCGTGGGGGTGCGCACCGCGCCGGCGCGGGTGGGCGGGGCCTGGGTGGTCCCGCTCTTCTCGTGGTACGACGCGGCCTTCGACGTGCTGGGCGAGGGCGACCACGAGTCGCTGGAGGCGTGGTCCGACCGCTATTTCTGCCGCTGGCCCCCGGGCCCGCCCCCCGCCGAGCTCTTCCTGGGGATGAACGCGCGCCACCTGCGCGGCTACGACGCGCCGGTGGTGTCGTTCTCGCACTTCGTGCCGCGCACCGAGCTGCTGCCGCCGGTGCGCTGGCTGCGCTTCAAGGGGCTGCCGCTGGTGGCGGGGAGCGTGGCCATCGACGCGCAGGTGCGGCGGGTGGGCGCGGCGGTGCACGTCTACGGCCACACCCACATCCCCGACGACCGCGTGCTGTACGGCGTGCGCTACGTGCAGAACCACCTGCGCGCCTCCGGCTCGGGCGACGGCGGGCTGCTCAAGCAGGTCTGGGCCGACGAGCCCGCCGCCGGGAGCGCGGGCCCGCTCTTCTGCTGATCCCACCCGATGGTTCACGCATGAAGCAAGCTCTTGTGCGCCCGCCGCGCGTCGCCCAAGCTTAGCCGCATGTCCAACCGACCTTTTGCCTGCGCGGCGCTGCTCGCGCTCGCCCTGCTTCCCGCCGCGCCGCCCACCGTCCGCGCGCAGGAGGGGATCGGCGAGTACCGCGGCGCGGCCGCCATGGGGCTCGCGCTCCGCCGCCTGGGCACCACCAAGCGCGTGCTGATGATCGGCGCGCACCCCGACGACGAAGACACGCAGCTCCTGGCGGCGCTCGCGCTGGAGCAGGGCGCGGACGTGGCCTACCTCTCCCTCACCCGCGGCGACGGCGGGCAGAACGGCATCGGTCCGGAGCTCCACGAGGCGCTGGGGGTGCTGCGCACCGAGGAGCTGCTGGCCGCGCGCCGGGTGGACGGCGCCACCCAGTTCTTCAGCCGCGCCTACGACTTCGGCTTCAGCAAGAGCGCCGAGGAGACCTTCCGCCACTGGCCGCGCCGCGAGATCCTGGGCGACGCGGTGGGGGTGATCCGGCTCTGGCGGCCGGACGTGGTGGTCGCCGTGTTCAGCGGCACCCCGCGCGACGGCCACGGCCACCATCAGGTCTCGGCCATCATCGCTCGCGAGGCCTTCGAGGCCGCGGGCGATTCCGCCGCCTTCCCCGAGCAGCTCCGCGCCGGCCTGGCCCCCTTCCGCCCGGCCAGGTTCTACCGCTCGCTGCGCGGCCGGTCCGACAGCGCCACCGTGCGCATCGCCATGGGGGGGATGGATCCGCTGGTGGGCCGCTCCCCCTTCCAGCTCGCGATGGCCAGCCGCTCGCGCCACCGCTCGCAGGACATGGGCGCGCCCGAGCCGGCCGGTCCGCGCTGGGGCTACCTGATGCGCCTGGTCCCCGCCGCGAACGGCCCCGAAGCCTCGATCTGGACCGGCGTCGACACCACCTTGGCCGCGCGCGACCCCCACTTCGCCGACTACGACCGCACGGTGGACGAGGCACGCAGATCGGCTGCCGTGCTCGATCCGGGCGCGCTGGTGGAGCGGCTCGCCGGCGGGTTCCGCTTCCTCTCCCCCCCGGCGGGGAACGAAGACCACGCGGCGATGGGTGCCGACGCGGGCGCGCGTTTCGCCGCGGCGAGCGAGTTGGTGGACGCGCGGCG
>DASYJZ010000402.1:0-9332 GCA_035995965.1 Longimicrobium sp.
ATAGGAACGCCTCCCGCGAAACCTCAGCGCTGGCGGGCGGCCCCACCCGGAGCCGCCCGTAGCTGATCGAGTCCGAGGAGGAGATCAGGCCGGCGACACTCCCGCCTCCGCCGGGCTGAGCCCCTGGGCGTCCTCCATCAGCATCTGGATGTCGAAGGCCTCGTTGCGGATGCGGGCGTCGTAGTAGAGCAGCACCGAGACGGTGGCGAGGAACGGGTACGCCGCCGTCAGCGCCGCCTGGCTCACCAGGGTCGTCGCCACGTCGCTCATCCCGCCGGCCAGCCCGGTCAGGAAGCCGACGGTGAACAGGATGCCCAGGAACGCGAGCATCATCATCATGAACGCAAGGAGCAGCGTGAAGAAGATCCGGGTCTTGTTGCCGCGGGCGAGCGCGCGACTGCGGTCGAACGCCTGGCTGGTCGAAGCGCCCTCCAGCACGACCGCGGGGACCATCGCGAAGGTGACGATGAAGGCGTAGACGCCCGGCACCACCAGGAGGAGCAGCCCGAAGGCGATCATGATGTTCGTCATCATCCCCGTCCCCCAGATCGATCCGAAGCGCGAGAACACCGCGCGGAGCACCTCGCCCAGCCCGCGCTCCCGCCCCAGGTAGGCGTCGGAGACGATGACCACCGCCGCCGCCGAGGCGTAGGTGAGCAGCAGGCTGTGCACGGCATCCGTCAGCGTCTCCGCGCCCGCCGGCGCGAGCAGGTCGAGGACGAAGGCCGGCATGCAGATCACCAGCGCGGCGGTGAGGAGCTGCGGGTAGCGCGCCCGCAGCACCTGGAACGCGGCGTCGAGCAGCTCGGGGACGGAGCGGGCGCGGAAGGCGGGCGCTTGCATGGGAGATCTCGACTGCGGATGGTGGGATCGAGCCGGAGACTGAGACGGGGAGAAAAGTATCGCGACAGGAGCGGGTCGGCGCAAGCCAGATGTTTCTTGGCGCGCGCTCCGTCGGCCTGGCCGCGCCTTTCGCGCGCCACCGCATGCGTCCGGTGACGCACGCCGGCTCCACGTCCAGGGCGGGAGCTGATCGCGTGCGAAGACGGGCGAGTCCCGGCGCCCGGGGCTCCGCGCCGGAACTCTCCCGCGGTCCCGCTCCGGCGGGTGTCAGCAGGGCACGCAGCTGCAGCTGTTGTCCGAGATGCCGCAGTAGCAGGGATCGCTCAGGCAGTTCGTCGGGCACCAGGTGTTCGATGCCTCCCGGCCGTGCACAGTACCGCTCCCCTCCCCCAACCGCGACGCCTCGAACGACTCGATCTCCAGATCGTCCAGGTCCAGAACGAGCTTGCGCATGACTTCCTCCTCGGTGGGAGATGCACCGACGGACGGCTTCGGTCGGAAGGAAGATAGAGAGGTGAAACACACGAGATCAACAATCCCGACGATGCTGTTATCCGGCCCTCTGGTCCTCCGGGTGAGATCGCCGTTCTGCCTTTTACCGCACGTGGACGGTGACGCGCACCGACGTGCCATCCGGCGCCGGGAGGTCGATCTCGTGCACCTCGCGCCAGGGCTGGGCGGCGTAGCCCTTCACCGCCATCGACTCGGTCATCACGCGCTCGTCGCGGGGGAGGGCGCGCAGGATCTCGTCGCTCATCAGGAGCACCAGCTTGGAGCGGGGGCGGGTGATGGCGACGTTGAAGCGGTTGGGATCGAGCAGGAACTCGGCCTCGCGCTCCGCGTACTCGCGGTCGGCGACTGCGTAGGAGACGACGATCATCTCCCGCTCGTTCCCCTGCATCCGCTCCACCGTGTCCACCACCGGCAGCTCGCCGTACGCCCAGCCACGCGCCGTGAGCTCGTGCAGGATGGCGCTGTTCTGCGCGCGGTGCGGCGAGAGGATGGCCAGCGCCTGCTCGCGGAAGCCGTCGGCGGTGAAGGGCGCGCCCGCAGCGTCGCGCAGCCCGGCCCGCGCGAGCGTCGCCAGCCGCGCGGCAAGGCGCGCCTCGAACGGGTTGCGCGCGGTCGCGGTGAAGCCGGCGTAGGTGCAGAAGACGACGGAGTCCTCCGGGCGCAGGAACACGTCCCAGAGCAGCGCGTCCACCGGATCGGAGAGGTCCACGCCGTCGGCGGAGACGGCGACGCGGCGGGCGGGGACCATCGACGCCAGGCCGGGATAGAAGGTGCGCCGCGGGTAATCGACGAGCGCGTCGTTCATCCGCCGGCTCTCGCGCAGCGGCAACCGGCCGAAGCGAGCGGCGAAGTGCGCGAAGGCCGAGCCAAACAGCGTCTCCTCCGCGTCGTAGCTGCCGCGGACGACGGGGGCGAGCTGGCGGTCGTCGCCGCACAGCACCACGCGGCCGCCGGGGCGGATGGAGGAGAGCGCGATCAGCGAGTCGGGCACCTTCATCTGCGACGCCTCGTCGATCACCACCACGTCGAACATCGGCGAGATGGGGAGGTCGTCCACCGGCTCCTCCGCGCCAGCCTGCACCGCGCGCATCCGCTTCCAGAGCGACCAGACGGTGGAGCCGACCACGACGGGGAGGCCGGTGGCGTCGGACTCGGCCAGCACGCCCTCCAGCTTCTCGTCGTCCAGCAGCTCCACCCCGGCGTCGCGCGCCTCGCGGTCGGCCTCGCTCCCCCGCCCCGCCAGCTTCACCAGCCGCAGCGGCGGCTCCATCCCCACCCCCTTCAGCTCGCGGGCGATGCGCACGACCACGTTGGCGATGGCGCGGTGCGTCGCCGCGCTCACCAGGATGCGCAGCGGCCGCCCGCCGGCCCGCGCCGCCGCGGCGAGGCCGATCAGCATCCAGGCCAGCAGGTAGGTCTTCCCCGTCCCCGGCGGACCCCAGACGACCGTGACGGCGCGCTCGAACGCCGCCCGCCACGCCGCCGCCTGCTCCGCGTTCAGCACCTGGCGCCCCGCACGGCCGACCGTCGCCTCCCACCCCGCCGCGGCGTCGAGCGGGGACAGGAGCCAGTCGGGGGATACGGCGCCGTCCAGCAGCCCTCGGACGAAGCTCGCCTGGCCGTGCCCCTCCGCGAGCCGGCGCAGGGTGGAGACGACGCGGCGGGTGTTGAAGTCCGCCTCGGCCCGGTCCAGCACGCAGCGGCGGTCGAAGCGGAGCACGCCCTCGCTCTCCAGCCGCGCGAAGCCGTAATCGCTGGCGAGGACCACCCGCGGACGCTCGTGGGCCAGCTCGTAGGCGACCAGCTCCACCATCAGCTTGCGGCGCATCCACGGCTTGGCGTCGGTCTCGAGCAGCATCTCGCCGTTGTCGGCGGTCAGCACCAGGGCGAAGTCGCCGGGACGGAACTTGGCCTCGCGGCACGCCGGGTCGAACTCGAACACCCACTCGCGGTCCGACCGGCGCTCGACGGGCTCCAGCCCGGTGATCGCCTCGAAGCGGCGCGCACGGTCGCGCGATGGGAGCGTGTGCAGGGTGCGGATGGAGAGCGCCTCGGCCGCCGCCTCCAGCTCGGTGAAGATGCGCAGCGTCTCCAGCACCCGGTCGGGGATGGGCCCGGCGCCCTCCCCCGGCGCCGCGCCGCCGCCGGGGAGCCGCAGCCGCGGCATGCGCGCCTTCGCCGCCGCCTCGCGCAGGCCGAGGAGCACGGAGTGGATGGCGCCGAGCTTCCCGCGCACCGTCGCCTCGATCTCGGCGCGCACCTCCTCCGGCGTCTCCTCGCCGACGGAGGTGCGGTGCGGGCGGCCGCGCCAGACGTTGTGGATGCGCTCGAAGGCGACCTGGCTGGAGAGCGCCCAGCCGTAGTCCGTCCGCGGGCGCCAGGGGAGCGCTCCCTCCCGCGGCCCCAGCGCCGCCGACACGCCGCCCAGGTCGAGCGCGTAGGGGACGGGGAGCGCGAACAGCTCCGAGACGGCGTCCACCAGCACCGTCCCCGGCGCGGCGGCGGCCGAGCGCAGCCCGGCACCCCTGGCGGAGGAGGGGAAGACGAGCGAGGCCAGCGCGGCGATCCCCGGCTGCGCGGCGGGGTCGGAGAGATGGCGGTGCAGCAGCGCGCGCAGCGTCTCCAGCTCCTCGCGGTCGTAGACGAAGACGTGCAGCGGCTTTTCGCCCCACACGGCCTTCTCCTCGCCGGCGCGCGGGGCGAGCATCACCAGCGCGAGGTGGCGCAGCCGTGCGAGGAAG
Organism: Longimicrobium sp.; assembly: GCA_035995965.1. GTDB lineage: Bacteria > Gemmatimonadota > Gemmatimonadetes > Longimicrobiales > Longimicrobiaceae > Longimicrobium. The sequence goes on from DASYJZ010000402.1 coordinate 4,098, forward strand.
TCGCGCAGCAGCTCGCCCTCGCCCGCCGCGGAGCCCTCGCGGGAGATCAGGACCTCGACGACGGGGCGCCCTCCGCGGGCCTCCGCGCGCAGGCCGAGCGCGAAGACGGTGCCGCTCACCGGGTCCGCCTCGGCGGTGACGACCAGGCAGACGCGCTCGCACTCGCCGAGCAGGAAGGTCTGCTTCTCCTGCTCCACCATGCGGCCGTAGGCGAGCGCCATCGCCCGCTTCTTCAGCACGCTCTCGCCGCTCTCCAGCGCGTGCGAGCCGGCGTAGGTGCCGGCCTTGATCCCGCGCTGGTTGAGCTGCACGACGGTGCGAATCCCCCGCCCGTGCAGCACCGACTTCGCCAGCGCGGTGATGCCGGGGACGCGCGCCAGGTCGTCCGTGCGGTCCGCCTCGGCGCGGCAGTGGAGGTAGAAGGGGCACCCCGCGGAGCGCGGCGACAGGTGCCACGGCGCCTCCGCCGGGTCGAGTGCCGCGATGCGCGGCAGGTCCTCGCGCAGGAAGCGCTCGACGTGGTGGCGGTACGCGCCCAGCGCGAAGCGGCGCGGGGTGCGCGCACCGCGGTTCCATACCCATCCCCAGCGCGTGTCCACCCGCGCGTCGATCCCGGCGGCGCGGACGACCTCCTCCAGGATGAGCGTGTAGAAGGCGACCTGCGCGAAGTGGTGCACGGCGCGCTCGCGGCTCCACTTGACGTCGATCACGCCCAGCCGCAGCCGCCCGTCCGCGTCGCGGCCGATGCGCACCAGGTCCGGCTGCGCGGGGGCGAAGTCCACCAGCCCCGGCTCGATCCCGTAGCGCGCGGAGAAGGCCTCGGGATCCGGCAGCTCCAGCCGCGGCTGCACCAGGAAGCGGACGTCGCCGGGATCGCGCAGCAGCTCGATCACGCGCGCCGCGGGGATGGCCGCCGCGCCGCCCCACGGCGTGGTTCCGGCGACCAGCACCGCGTCCGTTCCGAAGTGGCGGACGAGCACGGCGATCTTTCGCCGCTCGAAGGCGCGGCCGGCGGCGGCGAGCAGCCCCATCCCGGGACGGGGATGCGGCGGCGGCACGGCCGGGTCGGCGGGCGCCATCTCCCAGCGCAGCTTGCGCTCGCAGCGGAAGCGGAAATGCTGCGCGAGCTGCGTCGGCGACAGGCGCAGATGGGTGGTGCCGGTACCGCTGTCGATCAAGGCGCGGGCAGCGTGGAAGAGGCGTGGACCTCTGCGGAGGCGGTTGCGATCACGAATAGTACACCGAGCACGGTCCGGGTGCCCATGGCCCGTACTCCCAGGCGGGCTGATAGAGATCCGAAACCAAAGATGCAGAATCGCGATGGCGATGGGGATGGCAAGGAGGCCCCGCGCGGTACGAACCACGCGGGGCCTGGGGTCTTTACCGGATCCGAACCGACGTCGTGACTTCAGATACAGACGACGCGCTCCCGAAAACCTCCGTAAGCGCCATTCCTCCCACGGATTCGAGATCACGGATCGCAGCCGTTCGGGCAGTTCGCACCGCAGCTCAGCCCGGCGAGTGGCCGTCACCGGGGGCGACCGCGCAGGTGTCGCCGCAGCTGAGGATGATGCATCCCGACGCGTTGGTCTCGTCGCACCCATTGGCCGTGCCGTCGCAGCCGGCGTAGGGGCAGCTCGGCTCGCAGCTGATCGGACAGGTCACGCCGCAGCTCGCGATGATGCATCCGGACTCGTTCGTCCCGGCGTCTTCCGCTCCGCGCACCGTGCCGCGCGCGTCTGCGGGGGCGGCGGTGTGGAACGACTCCACCCGCAGTTCGTCCAGCGACAGCTTCAGCTTGCTCATGAGGATCTCCTTTCGCGGTTTCCCGACGAAGAAAGGCGGTGAGCTTCCCCGCCCGCATGCCCGCGCTGCCGCTCCCGGTGCGGAGCGGCAGCCTGTCCCCACTCCCTATGACTCGCGTCCGATAGAGAGCGTTGCACGCTCGCGCTCTCCTCCCGGAAGCGTCCGCCGCCAACGCATAAGATGTTGGCGGTGTATCCACGGAGGGATGGGACACGCTCAAGGCTAGGGTAATGCCGATGAAAGTAAAAGAGTCTTGATTCGTATCCTCAGCGCACCGCGATCCGCGAAACCGGCCACCCTCTGCCGCTGGAAGCCGCGGCCAACGCAAACGCGGGGAGGCGCGGAGACGCCTGGTCGTTCCTCCGCGGCTCCGCGGCTCTGCTTGAGATGACGTTGCCATGCTTGCATCCCCGCGAAACTTCTGGTATCTTCAGCTAGTTGAAACTGGTTCTCACCCGCATCCACGCCCAGCGGCTGATGCTGAAGCGCCTCCTGAACCGCCTCCGGCCCCGGCCCGCAGCCGCCACGCGCTGCGCCGAGTGCCCGCTCGCGGCCTGCGCCAACGGGTGCAAGGCCGCGGTGCTGCGGATGGAGTGCGAGCACGGCGAGGCGCACCGGCTGCGCGGGATGGGGCTCTTCGAGGGCTCCTGCGTGCGCGTGCTCGACTCGCGCAACGGCATGCTGCTCGAGGTGAAGGGGTCCAGACTGGCGCTCGGCGCCGGGCTGGCCCGCTCCATCAAAGTGCTGCCGCTGGCGTGAGCGAGCGGAGGAGCCTGTCGGCGCTGGCCGCCGGCGAGCGCGGGAAGGTGATGGAGATCGGCGGCGACACGGACGCCGTGCGCCGGCTGATGGACCTGGGGCTGATCCGCGGCACCACGGTAGAGGTGATCCGCCGCGCCCCGCTGGGAGACCCGATGGAGGTGCGCCTCCGCGGGTTCATGCTGACCCTTCGCCGCTCGGAGGCGGAGCACATCACGGTGGAGTAGATGGACGTAGCCGAGGCCGGGGCCGTCCCCGCCAACCACACACCCTCGCCCGCCCCCGTGCGCGGCGGGGGTTCGCTGCATGTGGCGCTGGTGGGGAACCCCAACACCGGGAAGAGCACGCTGTTCAACGCGCTGACGGGGATGCGTCAGCGCGTGGGCAACTATTCCGGGGTGACCGTGGAGCGCGTCGAGGGCCGGTACCGCGACGCCGACGGGCACCCCGTGACCGTGCTCGACCTCCCCGGCACCTACTCCCTCTCCGCCAGCTCCCCCGACGAGGAGATCGCCCTCGCCGTCCTCCTGGGCCGAGCGCAGGGCGTCCGCCGCCCCGACGTGGTGGTCGTGGTCGCCGACGCGCAGAACCTGGAGCGCAACCTCTTCCTGGCCAGCCAGGTGCTGGAGCTGGGCCTCCCCACCGTGATCGCCCTCAACCAGGTGGACGCCGCGCTCAACGCCGGCATCCGCGTGGACCCCATCGAGCTCACGCTGGAGCTGGGCGCGCCCGTGGTCGCCACGGTGGCGACGAAGGGCGAGGGGCTGGAGCTGCTGAAGCGCGCCGTGGGCCGGGCCGCGGGCCTTCCCCCCGCCGGCCGGCAGTTCGAGCTGCCGCCGGAGACGGCGCGCGCGGTGGCGCCGCTGGAGGCGTGCCTGGAGCGCGGCGGGCTGAACCCCGGCGCCGCCGCCATGGAGGCGCTGCGGCTGCTGGCGGTCACCCACATCGGCCCGCACCTGGCGCACGTCGAGGGGCTGGCGGCGGCGGTGGAGACGGCGCGCGCCGCGGTCGAGGCCGCGGGGATCCCCGCCCGCTCGCTGGAGGCGGAGGCGCGCTACGGCTGGATCGCCGGCGTGGTGGAACGGACCGCCACGCAGACGGCGAGCGGGAAGAAGACGCTCACCGACCGCATCGACGCCGTCGCGCTGCACCGCGTCTGGGGGCCGCTGGTGTTCATCGCCCTGATGGCGCTCGTCTTCCAGAGCATCTTCACCTGGGCGGCGCCGCTGATGGACCGGGTGGAGCGGGCGTTCAACGCCCTCGGCGCCGCGGTCGGCACGGTCCTCCCCGCGGGCGACCTGCGCAGCCTGGTGGTGGACGGGGTGATCGGCGGGGTGGGCTCGGTGCTGGTCTTCCTGCCGCAGATCTGCATCCTCTTCCTCTTCATCGGCATCCTGGAAGACACGGGGTACATGGCGCGCGCCGCGTTCATCATGGACCGCTTCATGAGGAGCGTGGGGCTGCATGGGCGCAGCTTCATCCCCCTCCTCTCCGGCTACGCCTGCGCGGTGCCGGGGGTGATGTCCACGCGCACCATCGAGAGCCCCAAGGACCGGCTGGCCACCATCATGGTGCTGCCGCTGATGAGCTGCTCCGCGCGCATCCCCATCTACACCCTGCTGATCGGCGCCTTCATCCCGCCCGTGGCGGTGGCGGGGATCTTCAACCTGCAGGGGATGACGCTGCTGGCGATGTACCTGCTGGGCACGCTCACCGCGCTGGGGATGGCGGCGGTGTTCAAGAAGACGCTGCTGAAGGGCCGCGCCCGCCCGATGATCATGGAGCTGCCGCCCTACCGCATCCCAAGCGTGCGCTCGCTGGCGATGTCGGTCGGCCACCGCGCCAGCCTCTTCCTGCGCAAGGCGGGGACGATCATCCTCTCGCTCACCATCGTGCTCTGGGCGCTGGCGACGTATCCCAAGACGCACGCCGCGCCGGGGACGCCGCCCGCCGCCGCGCAGGAGCAGCAGCTCGCGCACAGCATCCTGGGGCGGATGGGGCACGCCATCGAACCCGCCGTGCGGCCGCTGGGGTACGACTGGAAGATCGGGGTGGGGATCGTGAGCTCGTTCGCGGCGCGCGAGGTGTTCGTGGCCACGATGGGCACCATCTACGGCGTCGGCTCGGCCGACGAGACCACGCCGGCGCTGCGCGACCGCCTGAAGGGCGAGCGCAACGAGCGCACTGGCCTGCCCGTGTACACGCCGCTGGTGGCGGTGGGGCTGATGGTGTTCTACGTCTACGCGATGATGTGCATGAGCACCATCGCCGTGGTGGTGCGGGAGACGGGCGGGGGACGGAAGGGGCTGGCGTGGGCGGGGTTCCAGTTCGCGTACATGCTGGCGCTGGCCTACGGGGCGGCGTTCCTGGTGTACCGCGGCGGCCTGGCCCTGGGCTTCCACTGACGGAGGGCGCGATGAGCGGAGAGATGCTGCAGACGCTGCTCGCGGGGCTGGTGGTGCTCGCCGCGCTGGTCTACGTGGGCCGTCGCGCCTGGCGCACCGTGCTCGCCGGCCGCGCCGCCAAGGACGGCGACGGCTGCGGGAGCGACTGCGGCTGCGGGCACTGAGGGCGGCAGGTCGGGTAGACGACGGGTTGGTCGACGCGTCGGGATTCGACGGGTTGGAAACCCGCCGCTGGAACGGCACGAAGTCCGCCTTCGCGGACTGC
>DASYJZ010000403.1:0-3044 GCA_035995965.1 Longimicrobium sp.
GATCGCGCCGATGCCCAGGGCGATGAGGTTCATCGGGCCGAGCGCGCGCTTCAGCGAATGCTCGCCCTCGGAGAATGCGTCCTGCCGCAGCTCATCGATCGACTTGCGAGCGAATAGGCTCATGGAGGCTCCTGTGGGGGCGGACCGGGCGCGTCCGCGGTGGGGGTGCCGGGCGCCGCCTGCGTGCGGGCCGCGGGGGTGTGGTGGCGAACGGACGGGTGACGGCTCGGAAAGGCAAGCAAACTGGCGCGCATCCGCCGCGCCGTCAAGCGCGCGGGGCGCGGGACCGTCAAGACACCCCGCGGGCGCCCCGCGAGTTCCACGCCCGGCGCTCCCCGGGGCCGGATTGCGCGGCGGCGCGCGGGCGCGTAGCATCCGTCCCTCTCTGACGCCCCTTCATTCCGATGCGCCCCGTGCCGATGGAACACGCGCTCCTCGACGTCCCCGATTCGCGCTCCTTCACCCTGCGGCGGGTGGGGCAGCGCCTGCTCGGCGCGCGCCGGGTGGTGCTCACCACGCACGTGAACGCCGACGGCGACGGCTGCGGGAGCGAGGCGGCGGCCGCCGCGTGGCTGGAGGAGCGCGGGGTCGAGGCCACCATCGTGAACCCCACCGAGTTCCCGCAGACCTTCCGCTTCCTGCTGCACCGGCAGGACGTGGTGGCGGAGCTGGGCTCCCCCGAGGCCGACGCCGCGCTGGAGGCGGCCGACCTCTTCCTGGTGCTCGACACCGCCGAGCCGCAGCGCGTGGGCGACCTGGCCGAGCACCTGCCGCCCGACCGCACGGTGGTGGTGGACCACCATCCCGCCGGCCGCGAGGTGGTGGGCGACACCGCGGTGCAGGACCCCTCGGCCGCCGCCACCGGCGAGATGGTGTTCGACCTGATCCGCGTCTCGGGCGACGAGGTGCCGCCGTCCGCGGCGCTGGGGGCGTACGTGGCGCTGGTGAGCGACACCGGCTCCTTCCGCTACAGCAACACCACCCCGCGCGCGCACGCCGTGGCCGCCGACCTGCTGGGGCGGGGGATCGACCCCGAGGTGGTGTACCGCCGCCTCTTCGCCACCGCGCCCCTGCGGCGGCTGGAGCTGCTGCGCGAGGCGCTCTCCACCCTGCACCTGGACGAAGACGTGGGGCTGGCCTGGATGGTGGTCACGCGCGAGACGGCCCAGCGGCTGCGGGCCGAGGGCGAGGACTTCGACGGGCTGATCGAGCATGCGCGCTCGATCGAGGGCACCGAGGTGGCGCTGCTCTTCCGCGAGACGGACGACGGGAAGACGAAGATCTCCTTCCGCTCCAACGGCCACGCCGACGTGAACCGCCTGGCACGGATGTTCGGCGGCGGCGGGCACGTGAAGGCCGCGGGCGCGCTCGTGGACGGCCCCGCGGACAAGGTCGCCGCCTCCGTGACGGCCGCGGTGCGCGACGCGTTGCGCGGGTGATGCGGACGGTCAGCTAACGCCGTCTCACGCAGAGACGCAGAGAAACTGAGAGAACCACGACAGCAAGAAAGAGAGGGGCGCGTCCGCCTGGGACGCGCCCCTTCGCCGTCGTACCCGCGGCTTGGGCTCAGCGGTACGGGTGGCTCTTGGCGTAGTTGTAGGCGCAGATCGCGGAGACGATGTGGATGATCCACCCCAGGGTACCGGCGGAGCCGATCCAGGTGAAGCCGCCGACGATCATCCACAGCAGCCCCCGCAGGAACCTGCCGTTGTACATCTGGCCCAGTCCCGGGAGCAGGAAGCTCAGGATGGCCGCGGTTCCGGGGTTGCGCATCGGCTCGCTCGTGGTCGCTGTGAAGAAGCTCGCGGCCGGACCCATCGTCCGGCGGAGCCCCCTACGCCGCCCCCGCGCCGGAAGTTTCAGTCCCTCGCGCGCCCAACCGTCGAGCTAGGAGCCCATGCGGTTCCAGACGATATTGAGCGTGTGCTTTCCCATTCCCTTCATCTCATTCCCGGGATCTTTCAATGAGCATTCCCAAAGGAGTCCGCCGGCGCGCCGGCGTGGCGGCCGCGGTCGCGGCGCTGGCGTGCGGCGTCGCGCTGGCGGCGTTCACCCAGCGGCCGAACGGCGCCGACCCGCTCGAGGTCTACCAGGTGGGCGTCTACATCGGGCTGCAGAACGGCGTGTATGACGGGACCACCACCGTGGGCGAGCTGAAGCGCCACGGCGACTTCGGCCTCGGCGCCATGAACAGGCTGGACGGAGAGATGCTGATCGTGAACCACCTGGCCTACCGCTACGCGCCGAGCGGCGCCGCCGTCCGGGTGCGGGATACGGACACGGTGCCCTTCGCGATCGTCACCACCGCGCCCCGGGGACGCGGGCACGCCCTCGCGTCCGGCCTGCGCTTCGAGGCCGGGCGCCCCAACCCCTTTGCGAGCACGGTGGACGCCACGCTGCCGACCGTCAACTGGTTCTACGCGATGCGGATCGAAGGCGTCTTCGACTCCGTGGTGGCCCGGACCTTTCCCGCTCAGGTGCAGCCGTATCCCCCCGTCAACCGGGTGGCGCAGGACACCTTTCGCTTCGGGCGCGTGCGAGGAGTGATGGTGGGGTACCGCGAGCCGACGTACGTAGGGAGCAGCAGCGTGCCCGGGTACCACTTCCACTTCATCGCCGATGACGGCCACGGCGGCCACGTAGGCGGCCACGTCCTCTCGTTCAAGATCTCCGAGGCACGGCTGTGGACGAGCCAGCGGCCGCAGTTCCGCATGGCCGTGCCGCAGACGCGCGCCTTCATGCGGGCGTCGCTGGACTCCGTGCTGAAGTAAAGCGTCTCATTACCGATGTCACAGGATACCTGTGCATCCACTCGAACCCCTGAGACGTCATCCCGAGCGGTGCCGCCGCGCCCGACCAGACGCTGCACCAACGCCTGGCGGCACCCGAGGGATCTAAAACTTCCGCAGCGACGATGTCGGCTGTATTGCGGCAACAGGCTTTAGATCCCTCGGCGCCGCAGGGCTTCAGCGTAGGTTCGGGAACAGGGCGGCGGCGCCTTCGGGATGACGTCTTTTGGGCTTTCGCACAATCGGTTTCAGCAA
>DASYJZ010000404.1:0-1975 GCA_035995965.1 Longimicrobium sp.
GGGCTTCTTCGTCCTCTGGGCCACGCTGGAAGGCGTCATCCGCAAGACGGCCGAATGCGAGGGCCTGCCCATCGAGCGGCTCCCCACCGCCGACGTGCTTCCGAGCCTGTACGACTTCGGCGGGCTGTCGGGGGAGCAGTATGCCCGGCTGCGCACGGCGCTCGTCCTTCGCAACCGCGTGGCGCACGGGTTCGGCGCCGGCCGCCATGAGCTCGAGGCGGGGGTGAAGGAGCTGATGAACATCCTCGTCGAGCTGCTCCCGCAGGTCGCGGAACGCGCCGCCTGACCGCGGCGCGGGGTCGGACGCCGGGCCGGGGGTGGTCATCGCCCCCCGGCCCGGCTTAGCTTTCCGGCTTCCGGCGAGAGCTCCCGTCCTGTCGTTCGACGATGGAAGGATTCGTCCAGCATGCCCGATCCCGTACGCGTACGCTTCGCGCCCAGCCCCACGGGGTACCTGCACGTGGGCGGCGCCCGCACGGCGCTGTTCAACTACCTGTACGCGCGCAAGACGGGCGGCGTGTTCGTGCTGCGCATCGAGGACACCGACCGGGAGCGCTCCACCGACGAGAGCACCCGCACCATCCTCGACGGGATGACCTGGCTGGGGCTCGCGTGGGACGAGGGCCCCGTGCACCAGGCCGACGGCCTCGCGCGCCACCGCGCGGACGCCGGGCGCCTGCTGGCGGAGGGGAAGGCCTACCGCTGCTTCTGCACCCCCGAGGCGCTGGCCGCGAAGCGCGAGGCGCTGAAGAACGAGTACCGCTACGACCGCTCCTGCTACGCCATCTCCCCGGCGGAGAGCGACCGTCGCGCGGCCGCGGGCGAGCCGTTCACGGTGCGCTTCCGCGTGCCGGAGGGCACCACCGCGTGGGACGACGTGGTGCACGGCGTGACCACCTTCGACAACGCCAGCATCGAGGACTTCATCATCCTGCGCACCGCCGGCACGCCCATCTACAACCTGGCGGTGGTCAGCGACGACGTGGACATGCGCATCACCCACGTGGTGCGCGGCGACGACCACATCGCCAACACGCCCAAGCAGATCCTGCTCTACCAGGCCCTCGGCGCGCCGGTCCCCACCTTCGCGCACCTGCCGATGATCTTGGGGCCCGACGGGAAGAAGCTCAGCAAGCGCCACGGCGCCACCGCGGTGGGCGACTACGCGGGGATGGGAATCCTCCCCGAGGCGCTCTTCAACTTCCTGGCGCTTTTGGGGTGGAACCCGGGCGACGAGCGCGAGGTGATGGGGCCAGCCGAGCTGGTGGAGGCGTTCTCGCTGGAGCGCATCAACAAGAAGGCGGCGGTGTTCGACACCGAGAAGCTGCTCTGGATGAACGGCCAGTACCTGGCCCGGAAGTCCGCCCAGGAGCTGCTCCCCCTGGTCGGGCCCGAGCTCGTGGCCGAGGGGCTGGTGTCGCCGGCGGACGTGGAGGCGCCGCCGCCCTGGCTGCTCGCGCTGGTCGACCTGCTCAAGGTGCGCGCGCGCTCCACCCTGGAGATCGCGCCGCAGGCCCGGGCGCTGCTGGGCGAGACGGTGGCGTACGACGAGTCGGCGGTGGCCAAGCAGTGGCGCGACCCCGCGACCGCCGAGCGCCTCCTGGCCGTGCGCGAGGCGCTGGCCGTGGTGGAGCCGTGGACGCCGGAGGCGATCGAGCCGGTGCTCCGCGACGTGGCGGAGCGGCTGGGCGTGGGGCTGGGGAAGGTGGCGCAGCCGCTGCGGGTGGCGCTCACCGGGAGCGCCGCGAGCCCGGGGATCGACCAGGTGCTCTGGCTGATGGGGCGGCAGAAGGCGCTGGGGCGGATCGACGCCGCGGTCGCCCTTATCGCTTCGAGCGGCGCGGCGCAAGAGAATCGTTGACAACGTTTGTAGCGGAACCTAAGTTCCCGTTGGGCACAGGATCGCGCGGCAGTGAGCCGCGTCCGCGCCTCCCGCAGAGCGCGGCGCATCCCGCGAGGCGGGGTTCCACCTGGG
>DASYJZ010000405.1:0-13228 GCA_035995965.1 Longimicrobium sp.
CGCGGTGCAGGGGAGCTGGAACTACCAGACGCTGATCGGCACGGGTCTGGCGTTCGTGCTGGTCCCCGCGCTGCGCGAGGTGCACGCCGGCGACCCCGAGGGGCTGCGCCGCGCCATCGGCCGCCACACGGAGCTCTTCAACAGCCATCCGTACCTGGCGGCCGTGGCCGCGGGCGCCGTCGCAAGGCTGGAGGCCGAGGGCGCGCCGCCAGAGACGGTGGCGCGCTTCAAGGCCGCCGTGCGCGGCTCGCTGGGCTCGCTGGGCGACCGCCTGGTGTGGCTGATGTGGCGGCCGATGGCGGTGCTGCTGGGGCTCTCGCTGGTCCTGGCCGGCGCCGCCTGGTGGGTGGGGGCCGCCGCGTTCCTGCTGGTGTTCAACGCGCTGCACCTGTGGATGCGCGCTTGGGGGCTCCAGGTGGGGCTGCGCGACGGGGTGGCGATCGGCTCCACCCTGCGCGCCGTCCCCTTCCAGGCCCTGGGCGACCGCGCCGCGAAGGTGGGCTCGGCGCTGGCCGGGTTCGCCGCCGCGCTGGCGCTGGCGCAGCCCGGCTCGCGCCCCTGGGAGTGGGCGGCCGGCGTGGCCGTCGCCTTCCTGGGGATCGTCCTGGGCCCCCGCGTGCGCCCCGCGGCCGCGGCGGCCATGCTCCTGGCACTCGCCGCGGGGCTCGTCCTCGCCCGCACCTGACCGGAATTCGATGGAAGCCAGCTCCGAAGTGCAGATCGTGAACAAGTACGGCCTCCACGCCCGCCCCGCGGCGGAGCTGGTGAAGCTCGCCAACCGCTTCGCCAGCGACGTGTGGATCCGCAAGGACGAGGTGGAGGTGAGCGGCAAGAGCATCATGGGGGTGATGATGCTGGCCGCCGAGTGCGGGAGCACCGTGGAGATCCGCGCGCGCGGCGACGACTCGCAGGCCGCGGTCGACGCGCTGGCGCACCTCGTCCAGAACCGGTTCGGAGAGGACTGACCCCGTGACCCTGGTCCGCGACGGGATCCCGGCCGCGCCGGGGATCGTGATCGCCCCCGCGCGCGTGCTGCGCTGGGAGGTGCCGCGCGTTCCCCACGCCGCCACCATCTCGCCCGACCGCGTGGACGAGGAGGTGCAGCGCTTCCTGGACGCGTGCACCTGGGCGCAGGGGCGCATCCGCGAGCTGCAGGCGCGCACCGCCGCCGCCATGGGCGAGGTGGAGGCGCAGATCTTCGAGCCGCAGCTGCTGATGCTCGAGGACGCCGACCTGGTCCAGGGGACGGTGGGCACCATCCGCGAGAACCACCTCTCCGCCGAGCGCGCCTTCGAGTGGCGGGTGCTGGAGTGGGAGTCGGCGCTCTCGCACAGCAGCCACCCCATGGTGCTCGACCGGCTGAACGACCTGGCCGACGTGCAGAGCCGGGTGCTGCGGCGGCTGATGGACCTGGCCGACCCCGACATCTCCACCCGCAGCGACCACAAGCACGTGATCCTGGTGGCGCGCGAGCTCACGCCGTCGATCACCGTGCAGCTCGACCCCGAGTACGTGGTCGGGATCGCCACCGACAAGGGCACGCGCACCTCGCACAGCGCCATCCTGGCCCGCTCGCTCGACATCCCCTGCGTGGTGTCGCTGGGCGACTTCTCCGACCAGGTGCGCGACGGCCAGGAGGTGATCCTGGACGGGCGCACCGGCCGGGTGATCGTGGACCCGTCGCCGGAGGACACGGCCAACTACCGCCAGCGCGACTTCGCCATCCGCGAGTGGGAGCAGGAGCTGGTGCTGCTGGCGCACATGCCCGCGCTCACCCGCGACGGGGTGGCGGTCGCGCTGCGCAGCAACATCGACCTCCCCGGCGAGGCGGCCAACGCGCGCACCCACGGCGCCGACGGCGTGGGGCTCTACCGCACCGAGTTCCTGGTGGTCGGCCGCAACACCGCGCCAGGGGAGGACGAGCAGTACCGCGCCTACCGCAAGGTGGTCGAGGCCTTTCCCGGGCTCCCGGTGGTGATCCGCACCTTCGACCTGGGCGGCGACAAGTTCCCGGCCTTCCTGCACATGGCGCCCGAGGAGAACCCGTTCCTGGGGTGGCGGGCGATCCGCGTCTGCCTGGACGAGCCGGAGATCTTCCGCACGCAGCTGCGCGCGCTGCTGCGGGCCTCGGAGCACGGCGACCTGCGCATCATGCTCCCGCTGATCAACGAGATCGACGAGGTGGAGCAGACGCGGCGGATCATCGAGCAGTGCCGCGACGAGCTCGCCGCCGAGGGGCACGCGGTGGCGGACACCTACTCGCTGGGGGCGATGATCGAGACCCCGGCGGCCGCGCTTTCGGCGCGGGAGCTGGCGCGGCACGTGGACTTCTTCTCCATCGGCACCAACGACCTGGTGCAGTACACGCTCGCGGTGGACCGCGGCAACTCGCGGCTGGCGAAGAAGTACGACCCCTTCCATCCCGCGGTGGTGCGGCTGATGGACATGGTGGCGCGCGCCGGGCTGGAAGCGGGGATCGAGGTGGGGGTGTGCGGCGAGGTGGCGGCGAACCCCGTCGCCGCCTTCATGCTGATCGGGATGCGGGTCGCCTCGCTCTCGGTGGGCCCGGCCTCGCTCGCCGAGATCAAGAAGGTGATCCGCTCGGTGAGCTTCTCCGACGCGCAGGAGGCGGTGCGCGAGGCGCTCGCCGCCCCCACCTCGGCCGACGTGCTGAAGGCGCTGGTGCCGCGCCTGGGTGCCGTGCTGGACCTCGAGAAGTTCAGCGGCGCCTGACAGATACTCTTCGGAACCCCCGGCCCGAACGGTGTCATCCTGAGGCCCGACCTCACGTTGTCCTGGGCCCACACCACGCTTCGCAGGGCCGTGAGGATCTAGCCGAGGACGCGCGAGGCCCGCCGCGGAAGCCGCACGGAAGCTGCGGCCCCGGCATGCTTCGACGGATGCGAGGGCTTCACTGGAGACGCTGCCGCGCCCAAGCCACGCAGCGTCCCGGGCTAGGTCCCTCGGCCTGCGGACCTGAGTGCGGCGGTGGATTCAACGTAGTCGGGCACTCGGGGATGACACCGGCGATCTCTCGGCTGCGTTGCCCGTCCTCGAAGGTCTCCACGCTTGCCGCCTCCCCGCCGGGCGCGGTATCTTCCCGTCGCTTCGCGACTTCCGTCCACCCAGCCAAACCGGTATCCGATGGCCCGCCGGCAGCTCTTCACCTCCGAGTCGGTCACGGAGGGGCATCCCGACAAGATCGCGGACCAGATCTCCGACGCCGTCCTCGACGCCATCCTGGCCGACGACCCCATGGGGCGCGTGGCCTGCGAGACGCTGGTCACCACCGGCGTCGCCGTGGTCGCCGGCGAGATCACCACCTCCACCTACGTCGACATCCCGGCGATCGTGCGCGGGACGCTCAAGGGGATCGGCTACACCGACGCGCAGTACGGCATCGACGGGCACACCTGCGCGGTGATGACCACCATCGACCGCCAGAGCCCCGACATCGCGCAGGGCGTCGATACGGGCGGCGCGGGGGACCAGGGGATGATGTTCGGCTACGCCAGCGCCGAGAACGACGCGCTGATGCCCACGCCGATCCTGCTGGCGCACCGCGTGGCCGAGCGGCTGGCGGCGGTGCGCAAGAGCGGGAAGCTGGCCTGGCTCCGCCCGGACGGGAAGACGCAGGTCTCGGTGGAGTACGACGGCGACCGCCCGGTGCGCATCGACACGGTGGTGGTCTCCACCCAGCACGACCCCGAGGCCACCTCCGAGGAGATCCGCGCCGGGGTGATCGAGCACGTGATCGTCCCCTCGCTCCCCGCCGACCTGTTCGACCCGGCGAGCTCCATCATCCACGTGAACCCCACCGGCCGCGTCGTGATCGGCGGGCCGCACGGCGACGCGGGGCTCACCGGGCGCAAGATCATCGTCGACACCTATGGCGGGATGGGGCGCCACGGCGGCGGCGCGTTCAGCGGCAAGGATCCCACCAAGGTGGACCGCTCGGCCGCCTACGCCGCGCGCTGGGCCGCCAAGCACGTGGTGGCCGCGGGGCTGGCGAGCCGCTGCGAGATCCAGCTCGCCTACGCCATCGGCGTGGCGCAGCCGGTCTCGGTGCGGGTGGACACCTTCGGCACGGCCACGGTGGACGAGGAGGCGATCGAGAACGCGCTGCGCGAGGTGTTCGACTTCACCCCGCGCGGCATCATCGAGTCGCTGGGCCTGCGCACGCCCATCTACCGCCCCACCGCCGCCTACGGCCACTTCGGCCGCACCTGCGAGATGGGCGGCAACGGCGCGCCGGTGAAGCTCTTCCCCTGGGAGGAGACCTCGCGCGTGGACGACCTGCGGACCGCGGCGAAAGCCTGACGCAAGCAGAGAAACGGCAAGGGCGCGGCTCTGCGTGAGATCCGGTGACTCTCGGGGCGCGCGCGAGGCCTGCCACCCGCCGCGGAACAATCGGTGCGCGCGGCAGTATGCCGGGAAGCGGGAGCATCGGCGGGGACTTCGCATCACCAGCGGAGCGATGATCAAGGTACGGGTGCAGAGCCTGGGGCTCGACCAGAACACCAAGTCGCCCGTCGTCATCCTCCAGGAGGACGGCGGCGAGCGGGTGCTCCCGATCTGGATCGGGCCGGCGGAGGCGAGCGCCATCGCCATGGAGCTGGCGGGGATGAAGTTCGCCCGCCCGCTCACCCACGACCTCTTCCCGCAGCTCATCCGCGGCCTGGGCGCCACCGTCACCCGCGTGCTGATCACCCGGGTGGAGGACAACACCTACTTCGCCGAGCTGGTGATCCAGCGGGGCGAGGAGCTGTTCACGCTGGACGCACGCCCCTCCGACTCCATCGCCATCGCGCTGCGCACCCGCGCCGACCTGTTCGCCGGGGACGAGCTCCTCACCGCCGCTACCTTCGAGATGGTGTCGGGCGACCCCGACGAGCCGGGCGGCGAGGGCGGGGACCTGACCCCGCCGATGGGGCTCGGCCCCGAGGCGCTCAAGGAGTACCTGCGCCGCCTCAACCCCGAAGACCTCGGCCGGTTCAACCCGTGATCCCCTTCCGCTATACCCGCGAGGCGGCCCGCACCGCGGCGGCTCGCCTCGCGTTCGCCGTTCTGGCCCTCTCCGCCGCCGCGTCCGGCGCCGACGCCCAGCGGCCGCTCGCCGGGCGTGTGGTGCGCGAGGGGAGCGGCGTGTCCGGGGTCGCGGTGCAGCTCCACCGCGTCACCCGCGTCACCCGCGGCCAGGTGGACAGCACCGTCTCGGGTCCCGACGGCCGCTTCAGCATCCCCCTGCCGCGGGTGGACACCGCCGCGGGCTTCACCGTCTTCTTCACCACCGCGGTGGCCGACGGGGTGCGCTACTTCGGCCCCGCCGTGCACCCCGACGAGCCGGCGGGCGGCTACACCGTCACGGTCTACGACACCGCGTCGAGCCAGGGGCTGGCGGACTCGGTGCGGGTGAGCCGGCGCGACCTCTTCCTGATTCCCGACATGGACGGGACGATGCAGGTCGCCGAGATCGTCCGCGTGCGCAACGCCGGCCGCCGCACGCTGGTGGCCGACGCGCGGCCGCGCATCTCCGTGGCGCTCCCCCCCGGCGCCGAGGCGTTCGAGGCCGGCGAGGCCGACCGGGCGGACAGCACGCGGGCGCCGAACGCCGGCCTCGCGCGCGTGGGCGACAGGGCCTGGGTGACGGACCCGCTCCTCCCCGGTGACCGCGACTTCTTCTTCCGCTACCGGCTGTCGCCGAAGGTGAAGCGCTTTCCGCTCACCTTCGGACGCGCGACGGACACGCTGTTCGTCTACGTGCGCCAGCCCGCGCCCGACGTGCGCGCCCGCGGGCTCGGCGACGGGATCCCGTATTCGGCGGAGGGAGAGAACTTCATCCGCTACCATGCCACCGGGCTGCGCGCCGGCGCGGCGGCGGCGCTCGACTGGGCCGGCCCCCAGCCGCCGCCGGTCGACCCGCGCTGGGCGGCGCTCGCGGTGGCGGGGATGATCCTGGCCGCCGGCGGGGTGGTGGCCGCCCGCCGGGGCCGCGCGGCGGGGTAGGGTGGCGCTGGTCACCACGCGGGCGCTGGTGCTCCAGGCGTTCCCGTACAGTGAGACGAGCAAGATCCTGCGGCTGTACACCTGGGACCACGGGCTGGCGTCGGTGATCGCCAAGGGCGCGCTCCGCCCCAGGAGCCGCTACGGCGGGGTGCTGGAGCCCTTCACCGAGGGCGTGGCCACCTTCTACCACCGCTACGGGCGCGACCTGCACACGCTCAGCGGCTTCGACCTGGTGCGCAGCCGGCAGGCGCTGGGGCGCTCGCTCACGGGGTTCGCCGGCGCCTCCCTCCTCGCCGAGATGGTGCTGCGCGTCGGCACCGAGGAGGCGCACCCGGAGCTCTACGAGACGCTCGCCGCCGCGTGGGAAGCGATCGCCGCCGCCGAGGGGCCGGAGGGGGCGCTGGCGGCCGCGCTCACGGGCGCATGGACGCTGGTCTCGCTCCTGGGCTACGAGCCGCAGACCGACCACTGCATCGTCTGCGAGCGGCCGCTGGCGGCGGCCGAGCCGGTGCGCTTCGACACCACCGCCGGCGGGGTCGCCTGCACCCGCTGCCGCCCCGCGGGGCGCCTGATCGACGCCGCCTCGCGCCGCGAGCTGCACGCCATGGTGCACGGCACCGTTCCCGACGCGCCGCTGGCGAACCCGGGGCTGCAGCGCGCGCTGATCCGCGCCTTCCTCGCCACGCACCTCCAGCACGACAAGCCCTTCCGCTCGCTCGAGCTCTTCCTCGACCAGGCGGAGAGCGACTCCGGGCCCCGTCCCGACGGGGACGCGTCCGACGGCTTCAGCGCCGAGGCGGACGCGGGGAACGAGCCGTACCCGTCCACCTAGCGGCGGGGAAGGAATCATCCCACCCGCTACGGGGTAGATGCGGCGTCGTGGCGCGGCGCGAGAGGGGCGGGGCTTGCTTGACCCGTGGCCGAAGGCGCGGATATACTCAGGCGATCCCCACACTTGCACGTGTGATCCCGCACAGGTCCAGGAGGCGAATCGGACGGTAACGCAATGGACAGAGGAAGGTGGTGATGGTGCGTGCCCCGCCTGTTCTGCTCCTCCTCCTCGTGATCGTCGGGCTCATGTCACCTCCCGCTGCACGGGCGCAGGACCCCGGCCAGACCCACACGGTGGTCACCCAGAAGGGCTTCCGGCTGGAGCAGAACTACCCGAACCCCGCAAACCCGGAAACGTACATCCCGTTCTATCTCGAGGAGGGCCTGTTCGCGACTGGAGACACCCGGGTCGTCTCCATCCGGATCGTAAACATCTTTCGTCAGCTGGTCGCGATTCCCAAGGCCGTGGGGCTGCCCCGCGGCCGCGACGTGCCGGTGAACAACCTCCGCTACACAGAGCCGGGGAGGAAGGTGGCCTACTGGGACGGCCGCGACCTGCGCGGCCGGCGGGTCCCCTCCGGCGTGTACTACTGTGAGCTGGTGGTGGACGGCAGGAGCGACTTCATCCGCTTCTTCCTGACCCAGCCGCGGAGGCGAGGCAGGTTCCCGATCCCCTTCTTCCGCGGGGGCGACTAGGAGCCGGTTCGATCACGCGATCGGGCCGGCTTCTGCGTTTCCTGAAGTCAGCAACGGCCGTTTCACGCAGAGACGCAGAGGAACCGAGAGCAGTGCTTTTCTCTCGGTTCCTCTGCGTCCCTGCGTGAAACGATCTGTAGAAGCCTGGGTTCAGTCCACGTGGTAGAGGAACCGCCCGCAGTTCTGGCAGCTGCGGATCTCGGCGTTGCGGTCGGCGTCGCTGGCCTGGGCCGTCGGGACCGCCACGAAGCATCCGTAGCACGTCCCCTTGATCACCGGCGCCACCACCCGCGGGATGCGGGCGGCCACGCGGCGGTACCGCGCCAGCACCGGCGGAGGCAGCGTCTCCTCCATCTCGGTGATCTTGGCGTCGAGCGTCTGCAGCGCGTCGTCCACGCTCAGGCCGAACACCTGCTCCTGGACCTCGCGCTCGGCGGCCTCGGCCAGCTCGCGCCGCTGCGTCTTCAGGTCCTGGATCTCCAGCAGGGTCTCGAGGTTCTGGTGCATGCGCTAGACTCCCTTCTCCTCGAGCAGGGAGAGGAACTCGCGCGGGCTGCCGAGCTGCGCCAGGCGGTCGGCCACGTCGGCCTCCTTGGCGAACTGCGCGATGCGGCCCAGCACGGGCAGGTATTGGTTCGACACCTCCAGCGGAGGCGCCACGATGAGGAAGAAGTAGTTCACGGGCTGGTCGTCGATCGCCTTGAACTCCACGCCGCCCGGCTTGCGCCCGAAGGCCAGGCGCAGGCGGTTCACCACCAGCGAGCGGCAGTGCGGGATGGCGATGCCGCCGCCGATCCCGGTGGAGCCCAGGTTCTCGCGCCGCTTCAGCATCTTGAAGAGGATGCCCTGCGACTTCTCGTCCACGCCCAGGAGCGCGATGAGCTCCTTCAGGATCTCGTCCTTGCTCTCCCCCTTCAGGTCGAGCTGGATCGCGTCCTCGGCCAAGAACTCACGAAGTTCCATGTTGACGTCGGGTTCAGATCTATGTGAAAACCGCGCCCGGTTCCGGGAGCGGACGCGAGAATGTAACCGCCGTGCCACAAACTGTCAAAACAATGAGGGATCAGGGGATAGGGGACTGGGGACAAGCAAGCGGGCCTCATCGCATCCGCCATCCAGGAGCACGGAAACAGCCCGCGTGTGGCCGAAGCATACTACAGCTTGGAGTGCGCCGTCGCCGCCGCGAGCGAAGCGAGCTCCCGTCCCTCTCCCAGGTTGTTTTGGGAGAGGGACCGGCGCGAAGCGCCAGGGTGAGGGCCCGCCGAGCTTGAACCCCCGCGTGCGGTTCGGTAGCTTTACGGCATGCCCCTGAACGCCTTCGAGATGCTCCGCGGCGGCCGCGTGCCGCTCTACCTCGCGCCACAGGCGGGCGTCAGCGAATCGCCCTTCCGGCGCCTCTGCCGCTCGTTCGGCGCGGACGTGGTGGTGAGCGAGTTCGTCAGCGCCGAGGGGATCCGCCGCAACGACCGCCGCACCCACTCGTACCTGCGCTTCCACGACGACGAGCGCCCCATCGGCATCCAGATCTTCGGCGCCGACGCCCAGGCGATGGCCGAGGCTGCGGCGCTCGTCGAAGAGGTCTACGCGCCCGACTACCTGGACATCAACTTCGGCTGCCCGGTCAAGAAGGTCGCGCTCCGCAACGGCGGCTCGGGGTGCCTCAAGGACCTGGACCTAGTCGAGAAGATCATCCGGGCGGTGAAGGGGGCCATCTCCATCCCCACCACGGTGAAGATCCGCAGCGGCTGGAGCGAGCAGATGCGCAACCCGGTGGAGATCGCGCTGCGCTGCCAGGACGCCGGCGCCAAGGTGCTGACGCTGCACGCCCGCACCCGCACGCAGATGTACAGCGGCACGGCGGACTGGGACGAGATCGCCGCCGTCGTGGAGGCGCTCGACGTCCCGGTCATCGGCAACGGCGACGTCTGGCGGGGGGAAGACGCCAAGCGGATGCGCGACCACACCGGCTGCGCGGGGATCATGATCGCGCGCGGGTCGCACGGGCAGCCGTGGATCTTCGGGCAGGCGCGGGCGGCGCTGGACGGGCTGCAGCCGCCGGCCGACCCGGACGTGGACGAGCGCTTCCGCATCATCCTCCACCACGCGCGCCTGGCGATCGCCTGGGAGCACGACGAGGAGAAGGCGATGATCGAGTTCCGCAAGCACCTGGGGTGGTACACCAAGGGGCTGCCGAACGGGCGCGTGCTGCGCCAGGAGCTCTTCGAGGTCACCTCGCTGCACCAGGCCGAGGAGAAGCTGGAGCGCTATCGCGAAGAGTACGAGGGAGCGGCGGTTTGACCCCCGACCGGCTGCGCGCGCTCCTGGGCGAGGTGGCCGCCGGCGCGCTCACGGTGGAGGACGCCGAGCGGCGCCTGGCGTGGTCCCCGGCCGAGGAGATCCCCTTCGCCACGGTGGACCACCACCGCGCGCTGCGGCAGGGCTTCCCCGAGGTGGTGTTCGGCCAGGGGAAGACGGCGGAGCAGGTGGTCGCCATCGCCGAGCGCATCGTGGCGCGCGGCGACGGGCTGCTGGCGACGCGGCTGGCCACGGACGCGGCCGAGTCGCTGGCGGCGCGCTTCCCCGAGATCGAGCTGAACGTGCTGGGCCGCACCGCCTGGCTTCCTCCCGCCGAGCCGGTCGCGCGCACCGTCCGCGGCTCCGTCCTGATCGTCACCGCCGGCACCGGCGACCTCCCGGTGGCCGAGGAGGCCGCCGTAACCGCCGCGGCGTTCGGCAACCCCGTCGAGCGGCTGACGGACGTGGGCGTGGCCGGCATCCACCGCCTCCTGGCGCGCACCGACGTCCTCCGCTCCGCCTCCGTCGTCATCGTGATCGCGGGGATGGAGGGGGCGCTCCCCTCGGTCGTCGGCGGCCTGGTCGCGGTGCCGGTGATCGCGGTCCCAACCAGCATCGGCTACGGCGCCGCGTTCGGCGGGATCGCGGCGCTGCTGGGGATGCTCAACTCCTGCGCGTCCGGCGTAACCGTGGTGAACATCGACAACGGCTTCGGCGCGGCCGCCGCGGCGTCGCGGATCAACCTTCTGCCCGCCTCCTGACATTCCCTCCTCCGCGGGGTCTCGCGCCGTCGTCCCGCTGATCGCCGCCGCCGCCGCGTACCTCGCGGTGCTGGCGGCGCTCGGCGCGCTGCCGTGGTGGGGGCTCACCGCCGCCGGCGCGGCGCTGGTGCTGCTCGCGGGCTGGGTGCAGCGCGCCGGGGGCGGACGCGCGCAGGTGACGCTCACCGCCTGGCCGCCGCTCCACGTCCTCCTCTTCGCCACCGGCTCGGCCGACTCGCCGGCGATCGCCCTCGCCGCGGCGTGGGTGGTCGCCGTGGGCCGCGCGTCCGTCGCCGTGCGCGCCGTAGGCTGGGCCACCGCCGCGCTGCTCGTCCCCGCTGCGCAGTGGCTGCACCAGGCCTCGGCGTCGATCCCCTCCCTCGTCCGCTACGAGTTGCTCCTCGCCGTCGCGGCCGGTCTGTCGACGCTCCGGCGAGAACGGGCGTCGTCGGTCGTGGCCGCGCCGGAGACGGAGGACGCGCGGGAGACGGCAGCCGGGGATGATGGGGATGACGACGCGGAGCTGAAGACCGCGCTGGAGATGGTGCGCCGCGCGACGGACGCGCACGAGGCGACCCTCTGGCGCGCGGACGGCGAGTGGCGCTCGGCGCGGCTGGTCTGCCGCGCCGCGGCGCCGGGCGTGCCGCTTCCCGACACCGTCGTGGGGCTCGAAGGCTCGCCGTACAAGTGGGCGGTGGAGGAGCAGCTTCCCCAGCACGTGCGCCGCGGCAAGCGCGATCTTCCCGCACCCTGGGCGGAGGAGATGCTGGTCGTTCCCGTCGACCTGCCGGAGGGGGTGCTCGCGCTCGCCTACCCCGGCCTGGTGCCCCCCGGCGCGGACGCGGCCGCGCTCGCCGCGGCGAAGCACCTCGCCACCGTCGACGCGCTCCTGCGCCTGCGCGGCGGCCAGGCGCGCGAGGACGCCCGCGTGCGCGCCATCGCCGAGGCCGCGCGCTCGCTCCCCGGCGAGATCGAGGTGGACGCCTTCGCGCGCCGCCTCGCCTCGCTGGTGCGCCAGGGGACGGGCGCGGCGGGGGTGGCGGTGGCGCTGGGGCCCGACGAAGCGGGGCGGGGGAGGGTGCTCTGCGTGGACGACACCGGCCCTTCGCCGCAGCTCGCCGCGGACGGCTTCGGCGAGGGGGATTCGCGGCTGGCGCTGGCGATGAAGCACGCGGTGGACCTCGCCTACGACGACCTCCGCCGCGAGCGCGAGAAGCTGCCGCTGCTCACCGCCGGCGAGCAGTGGCGGATGCTCCCGCGCTCGGCGCTGCTCTTTCCGCTGGTGGCGGACGGGCGCTCGCTGGGCGCGGTTGCGGCCTGGCACCCGGAGCCTGGGCGCTTCGGCGAGAAGGAGCGGGAGCTGCTGCGCCTGCTCTGCTCCATCGCGCCCCTGCCGCTGCGCAGCGCGCGGCAGTACGAGGCGCTGGACCACCGCGCCCATACCGACGCGCTCACCGGCCTCCCCAACCGCGCCGCGTTCGCGGAGCGGCTGGCCACGCTCGCGCACGTCTTCGACCGCTACCACCGGCCCTTCTCGCTGCTGGTGCTGGACGTGGACTTCTTCAAGAAGTTCAACGACACGCACGGCCACGAGGCGGGGGACCGGGTGCTGCAGCACGTGGCCGCCGTGGTCCGCCAGACGGTGCGCGACGTGGACACCCCCGCGCGCTTCGGCGGCGAGGAGTTCGTGGTGCTGATGCCCGAGACCGGCTACCGCGCCTCCCACGATGCCGGCGAGCGCCTCCGCCGGGCGATCGAGTCGCATCCGCTCACCTGGAACGGCCGGCCGCTCGCCGTCACCGTCTCCATCGGCGCCGCCGGCTGCCCCGACTGCACCGTCACCGCGTCCGAGGTCGTCCGGCTCGCCGACGAGGCGCTCTACCGCGCCAAGGCCGCCGGCCGCAACCGGGTCACCTCCGCCCCCAAGCTCGGCGCCTCGGCGGCGGGGCCGGCCTGACGCGTGCCTTTCTCCGCGGCTCTGCGGCTCCGCGTGAGACGCTTTTGCCGGGTTCGATGCCCGGAGTGACGTGAAGGATCGCGTAAGTGATTGTCCTGCAAGAGGATTGACGCGCGTGGTCAGGGGCGTTAGATTCAAGGCGTTGATTGAAAATACGGGTACTGGGGATGACAGGTTTCGACGCGTACGGTGAATCCGTGGCTGCGTGCCGAGGTGCTTGGAGCACTCGTTAAACCTCCAGGAAACTTTACCTGCGAACGATAACTTCGCTCTGGCTGCGTAAGTAGACGCCCTCACGGGCTCCTTACCTCCCATTCTGCGGTCAGCCCTGCCTGAGGCGGGCCGTAGGGTGTCGATAAATTCGGGCTGGCCCGCGTTTGGCGCCGTGACGGCGCGGGCGAGACTTTCACGGCTGGTTCGCGAGGGGCCTCCAGCCGGCCGATGAGCGGACGAGGAGAACAGAACGGCGGGATACGCACGTAGATGTCGCGGTGGATCAGTAGGCGGACCCGGGTTCGAATCCCGGCATCTCCATACATCAGACGAAAGCCGGGCCCAGCGAAAGTTGCTGGGCCCGGCTTTCGTCGTATCTGCAGTGGCATAACTGGACAGATGGCAGACGAAAGAGCCACTCCGTCGGCCAGGTTCAGGATTCATTCCCTCGAAACAGAACGCTTGCTCC
>DASYJZ010000406.1:0-5073 GCA_035995965.1 Longimicrobium sp.
AACAAACTTGTTAACCGCGCTCCCATAACGACTGGTACAACAAACGGGAGCTTGCCAGATGCCATCCCCCGCTTTTCCGCCTCTTCGTCTCTCTTTTCCCTGCGTCTCGGGGCGAAGCCCCCTAGAACACGCTGACGCTCAGGTACTTGCGCGGGTTGGCCCGGATGTCGGTGGTGAGCTGGTTCAGGTTGGCGACGGCGCTGTTCAGGTTGGTGTAGAGCGCGTCGTCGCGGCTGAGCTTGCCCAGCGTCCCCTCGCCGCGCTCCACGCGGCCCATGACCACCGCGAGCGACGTGGTCGCCGCCTGGAGCTGCGCGGAGGCGGCGTCGAGGCGCGCCGTGAGGCTGTCGGTGCGCGCGATGGCGCGCGCGAGCTCGGGGCGGGTGGCGGCGCTCTCCACCCCGGCGGCGCTGCGCCGCAGGCTGGCGGAGAGCGCCGAGAGCTGCGCGCGCTGGTCGGCCGCGAGCGCGGAGAGCGCGCCCAGCATGTCCTGCAGCTCGCGCGTGCTGGCGTGCACCGAGCCGATCGTCTCCTGCGAGAGGAGGAGGTTGGCGCGCGTCAGCAGGGTGTCGGCCTTGCCGCCCACCGTCTTCGCCGTTCCCGCCAGGCTCGCGGCCGTCCCCGAGAGCCCCGCGTCCTGCTCGGCGGCACGCAGCACGTCGCCGTCGCTCGCCCGCTCGGGCGAGCGCCCCGGGAGCACGTCGGCCACGATGTCGCCCAGCAGCCCCTTGGCGGTGAGCCGCACCCGGGAGTCCTTCGGGAAGGTGTACTTCCCCTCCACCTCCATGCTCATCTTCACCCCGCCGGGCACCAGCTTCAGGTCCGCCACGCGGCCGATGTTCACGCCGCTGAGCTGCACCGGGTCGCGCAGGCGGATGCCGCCGGCGTCCCTCACCAGCGTGCTCACCACGTAGCGGCCGCGGAAGGTGCCCGGGTCGGTGAGGATGAAGAGCGCCGCCAGCACCGCGAGGATGCCGCCGAGGACGAAGATCCCCACCTGCACCTCGCGGCGCGGGGACCGGGTGGGCTGAACGGTAGCCATCGGTCAGGTCCGGTTGTTGTGGGCGGCCGCGGCCGCCCCGTCGTCGATCAGTCTCACAGCGCCGCCAGGTCGCCGTCGGGGACGTCGCGCTCGATGAAGGCGCGCACCAGCTGGTCGTCGCTGGCGCGGAACTCGTCGCTGGTGCCCACGAAGCGGATGCGGCCGTGGTCCAGCAGCGCCACGCGGTCGGAGATCGGCAGGGTGCCCTCGATGTCGTGGGTCACGATGATGCTGGTGACCCCCAGCTCGCCCGCGAGCTGCGCGATCAGCCGGTGCACCACCGTGCCGTTCACCGGGTCGAGCCCGGTGACCGGCTCGTCGTACAGCAGGATCTCGGGCTCGCCCACGATGGCGCGCGCGATCCCCACCCGCTTGCGCATCCCCCCGGAAAGCTCGCTGGGGAGCTTGGTGAGCACCTTGTCGGCGTCCAGGTTCACGAGGTCGAGCGAGCGGGCCACGCGGCGCAGCACCTCCTGCTCCCCCCACTGCTTCTGCTCTTCGTCGGTGAGCCCCTGCGCCACGTTCTCGTAGACGGTCATCGAGTCGAAGAGGGCGGCGTTCTGGAAGACGTAGCCCACCTTCTTGCGCACCTCGCGCAACGCCCTGCGCCCGCCGTGGAACACCGAGATCCCCTCCACGATCACGTCGCCGCGGTCGGGGACGATCAGCCCGATGGTGGTCTTCAGCAGCACGCTCTTGCCGGTGCCGGAGTGCCCCACCACCGAGATGGTCTCGCCGCGTCCCACGCTCAGGTCGACCCCCGCCAGCACCGGCTGGTCGAAGGCCTTCCACACGTCGCGGTACACCACCATCGGTTCGCCCACGGTGGGCTCGAGCGTCATCTATGCCTCAGGAACGGAAGTGCCAGGTGCTGGAGTGCCAAGTGCCAAGTGCCAAGTGCCAAGTGCCAAGTGCCAAGTGCCGGACCTTACTCCCCGCCCCATCCCCGAAACGACGTCATCCTGAGGCCGGCCATGCCGGGCTGTCCGAGGGCGCCGTAGCCGGCAGGCCGAAGGATCTATAGCCGGTCCTTGGAACCAGGCCTCGGAGGCCACGTCCCGGGCGATCCCGTGTCCCGGCCTCAGTTGAGCAGCAGGGGCGGGAACATCGCGTCGATGATGAGGACCGAGAGGGTCATCAGCACCACGGCGCTGGTGGTCGACTTGCCCACGCCCTCGGCGCCGCCGCGGGTGGAGAGGCCCATGTGGCTCGCCACCAGCGGGATCACGAAGCCGAAGGCGACCGCCTTCAGCTCGCTGTACAGCATGTCCCAGTTGTGCCAGAAGAGCCCCGCGCCGTAGCGGAACGCCGGGATCCCCAGGTGCACCGTGGCCTGCGCGGCGACCATCCCGCTCACCACGCCGGCCAGGTTGCACATCGCCACCAGCACCGGCACCACGATGATCCCGGCGATGATGCGCGGCGCCACCAGCGTGCGCACGGGATCGCGCCCCAGCGAGTAGAGCGCGTCGATCTGCTCCGACACCTGCATCGTCCCCAGCTCGGCCGTGATGCGGGCGCCCACGCGGCCGATCAGCACGATCGCGGTCATCACCGGACCGAGCTCCAGGATGATCGAGCTCGCCACCACGCTCCCCAGGATGTAGAGCGGGATGCCGCCGGTGAACTGGTAGCCGCCCTGCTGCGAGGTCACGATCCCCCCCAGCATCCCCGTCACCAGCACGATGGGGATGGAGCCGATCCCCATCCAGTACATCTGCCGCGCCACGTCGCGCATGGCGATGCGGCCGGTGAACAGGTAGCCAAAGGTGCGCCACACCAGCGTGGCCATGTCGCCCGCGTGCCCGGCGAAGGCCTCGGCCCAGCGGCCCACGCCCGCGAACACGTTGCTCAGCGCGCGCCCCGGCGAGAACCCGCCGCCGTCCGCGGCGGCCGCGTCCACCTCCGTCATCGTCGCCATCTGCAAGCCTTTCGGCGCATCGAGAAGCCCCGCTCGCACCGCGCGCGCCGGGCCGGGTGCGCCGTTCATCCGGCGGCCCGGCCCGGTTCGCGAAACGCGTACCTCCGCACGGGTGCGGAAACTAGTGTGTGGACGCCGAAGAATCCACAAAGACAGAATTCGGAAGACCGGAGGACCAGAGGAAAGCAGTGCGATTCTCTGGTCCTCCGGTCCTTCCGGGTGAGATCCCGCCGTTTCAGTCCGCCGACTGGAAGTCGCGCTCCAGGGCGGCGGCCGACACCGGGTGCTCGCGCCTGGGCGCGTGCGCCGCCACGCGCGCGGGCTTGCCCCGGCGGAGCTTGCCGAACACCCAGTCGCGCATGTCGTCCAGCACCTCGTAGACGGTGGGGATCACCAGCAGGGTGAGGAAGGTCGAGGTGATCACCCCGCCCATCACCGCCACCCCCATCGGCGCGCGGAACTGCGAGCCCTCGCCGCGCCCCAGCGCCACCGGGATCATCCCCGCGATCAGCGCGAAGGTGGTCATCAGGATCGGCCGCAGGCGGATGGCGCCCGCCTCGATCAGGCTCTCGCGCAGCGGCGTCCCCCGCTCGTGCGCCCACTTGGCGAAGTCGATCAGCAGGATGGCGTTCTTCGCCACGATCCCCGCCAGCAGGATCACCCCGATCATGCTCATGATGTTCAGCGTGTTCCCCGTCACCCACAGCCCCAGCACCACCCCGATCAGCGACAGCGGGAGCGAGAGCATGATGGCGAAGGGGTCCAGGAAGCTGCCGAACTGCACCACCAGGATCAGGTACATCAGCATCAGCGCCACCCCCAGCGCGAAGAGGATGCGCCCGAACACCTCGCGCTGGTCCTTGGTCTCGCCGCCCTGGGAGAACTGGTAGCCGGACGGGATGCGCACGTTCTTCGACACGCGCGCCTCGATCTCGGCCACCACCTCGGTGAGGGGCCGCCCCTGCGTGTTGGCCTGCACCGAGATCACGCGCTCGCGGTCCAGGTGGTCGATCTGCGCGGGGCCGAGCCCCTGCGTGACCGTGGCCACCTGCCCCAGCGGCACCGTGGCGGGGCCCGTGGGGGTCTGCAGCACCAGCGGCATCTGCGTGAGGTTGGCCGCGCGCCGCCGCGCCTCGGGGGCCAGCCGCACCTGCACGTCGCGCGTCTCGCCCGAGGGGTCCACCCAGTCGCCCGCGTCGATCCCCGCGAAGGCGGGGCGGAGCGCCTGCGCCACCTGGCCGGCGGTGACGCCAAGCGACCCCGCCAGGCCGCGGTTCAGCTCCACCTCCAGCTCCGGCTTCTGCCCCTTGGTGGAGAGGTCCACGTCCACCGCCCCGGGCACCTGCTTCACCTCGGCCATCACCTGGTCGGCCAGCCGGTTCAGCGTGCCGATGTCCGGGCCGCGCAGCTCCAGCTGGATCTGCTTCTGCGCCCCGAAGCCGCCGGTGGCCAGCGAGGCCGTCACCCCCCCCACCCGCGTCGCCTCCCCGCGGATCTCGTTCGCCACCACGTCCTGGCTGCGCACGCGCTCGGACTTGGGGTACAGCCGCACGTACACGTCGCCCTGGTTCACCGTCCCCTGGCGCCCCCCCACCGTGGTGTAGGTGTACGCCACCTCGGGGTGGCGGCGCGCCAGCCGCGCCAGCTCGTCGGCCTTCATCCGCGTGTAGTCGATGTTCGACCCCGGAGGCGTGTCGATGTGCACGATGAACTCCGAGCGGTCGTCGGTGGGGAAGAACTGCCCGCCCAGCTTGGCGCTCACCGGCGCCATCCCCCCCAGCACGAACATCAGCACCACGCCGGCGAACGAGACCGCCACCGCCACCCACCCGCGCGGGTCGGCCACGGTGAGGAACACCGCGACGCCGGCGGTGATGGCGATCACGATCCCGAAGGCGATGATCCCCTTGGCCGGGATCATCAGCGCGCCGATGAAGGCGCCGGCCGCGATCACCATCATCGCCGCACGGTGGTCGAGCGCCCAGGCCACCACCCCCTTGTAGTCCTCGGCGCGCCGCTCGAACCAGCGGTTGAAGCGGTCCAGGGTGCGCTTGATCGGCCCCTTCTCGTGCTCCTCCAGGTGCGGGTCCGGCCAGTACGCCGACAGCAT
>DASYJZ010000407.1:0-1615 GCA_035995965.1 Longimicrobium sp.
GGCGCTGCGGCGGCCCCGAAGGCGCGGCGGGCTTCCTCCTCGAACGCCTGCACGTCTTCGAAGTAGCGACGGACGATCGGAGGCGAGGCGGGATTGGTGTAGAGCTCGGCGCGGGGGTGGTCGAGGAGCTCGACGATCGCCGCGGTGGCCTCTTCTACCGTCTGCGGCGGCATCCCCGCCGGGCCGCGCAGGGGGACGTCGGGTGCGGCGCCGAGCGCGTTCCGGGCGAAGGGGGTGGCGACCACGCCGGGCATCACCAGCGAGACGTGGATGCCGGGCCAGCGCGCCGCCAGGTCCATGCGCAGGTTGGCCGTGAGCGCGTTCAGCGCCGACTTGGCCGCGTTGTAGGCCGAGCGGTTGGCGGCCAGCGGCACGCGGCCCAGGAACGAGGAGACGTTCACCAGGTGCCCCGTGCCGCGCTCCTGGAAGTGCGGGACGATGGCCTGCATCCCGTAGAGCGCGGACTTGACGTTCACCGCCATCATCGCGTCGAAGTCCTGCTCGGTGAGCTCCAGCACCGAGCGGTCGATCCCCCGCCCGGCGTTGTTGATCCACGCGTCCACGCGCCCGAACGCCTCCAGCGCCTGGTCGCGCAGGCGCTCGACGTCCGCTCGCCTGGTCACGTCGGCGCGCACCACGTGCGTCCGTGTGCCCGCGTCGCGCGCCACCGCCTGGAGCGCCTCCTCGCCGCGCGCGGCCAGCACCAGCGCGTCGCCGCGCCGGCCGAGCTGCCGCGCGAGCTCCGCACCGATCCCGCTGCTGGCGCCGGTGACGACCACGACCCTCGCTGCGCCTCCGCTCATCCCCGCATCTCCATCTCCCGTCGTTCCGCCATCTCGCGCAGCCGGGCGGCCACGCGCGCGATCACCGGCGCCCACTCGCCCGCGGCGCGCTGGCGGAGGAGGCGCATCGTCGGGTACCAGGGCGAGTCGTCGCGCCCCTCCATCCACCGCCAGTCGGCGTCCGCGTGCAGCAGCGTCCACACGGGGACGCCAAGGGCGCCGGCGAGGTGCGCCGGCATGCTGTCGACCGTCACCACCAGGTCCAGCGCCCGCATCACCCGTGCGCACTCCGTCACGTCGTCCGAGCCCGAGTCGATCCCGAAGCCGTCGGCGTCCTCCCGTCCGGCGCCGCGCTGGAGGACGTGCAGCACGACCCCGGGAATCTCCGCGAGCGGCGCGACGAGCGGGAAGGGGATGGACCGCCGGTCGTCCCAATCCCCCGACCGCCAGACGATGCCGACGTGCAGACGCCCGTCGCGTTCGATCGTCGCGCGGTCTGGATGCAGGTACGGGACCTCGGCGGGGAGGGTGTCGACGGTGCTGCGGAAGACGTGGGCGAGCTCCATCACCTCCACGTCGACGTCGTACTCCGCCTCGCAGGCGCCGTCGTGCAGCGGGAGGAGCCGGTCGATTCCTTCGGCGGTGCGGAGGAGGGGGATCAGCGCCGGCTGCGCCCAGACCGTCACCTCGGCGGCGACGCGGCGGACGAGCGGGGCGTAGCGGATGAACTGGAGCGTATCCCCCAGCCCGTGGTAGCAGCGGAT
Organism: Longimicrobium sp.; assembly: GCA_035995965.1. Lineage (GTDB taxonomy): Bacteria > Gemmatimonadota > Gemmatimonadetes > Longimicrobiales > Longimicrobiaceae > Longimicrobium. The sequence goes on from DASYJZ010000407.1 coordinate 1,547, forward strand.
GAGCACGCGCCTGCCCTCGAGCGGGGTGCCGTCCCACACCCACTGCTCGTGGCGGGGCAGGTGCCAGCA
>DASYJZ010000408.1:0-8075 GCA_035995965.1 Longimicrobium sp.
GCGGATGTGGCGGGTGAGCGCGCGGGTGTCGACGCCGGCGATGGCCACCACGCCGTGGCGCGCGAGGTAGGCTTCCAGCGACTCGCGCGCGCGCCAGTTGCTGAACACCGGCGGCGCCTCGTGGATCACGAAGCCGGCGACCTGCGGCCGCGCGGACTCCTGGTCCGTGGGGTTTGCACCATAGTTGCCGATGAGCGGATACGTCATCGCCACCAGCTGGCCGGTATACGAGGGGTCGGTGAGGACCTCCTGGTACCCGGTCATGGAGGTGTTGAAGACCACCTCTCCGAAGGCCGTGCCGGCGGCGCCGTACCGCTCGCCCCGGAAGCTGCGCCCGTCCTCCAGCATCAACACGGCGGGCTCGGCCACCGGCGGCTCCTCTCCAGGTGCTCCAAGTGCATGGACGCCGCGGGTTTGCGGGCCGCGTGAATCTACCCGCGCCGCGGCGGCTGTCAACCGGCGTCGGCTGCGGCGCGGCTGGCGGGCGCGGGTGCGGCGGATAGATTCGTGCGAGCCGCGACGAGTGCGGAAGTGCGCGAGTGCGGGAAGTGCGTTTCGGCTTCCGCGCGCCGGCCGGCTTCTCCCGCACCGTCCATGCACTCACGCACTTCCGCACTCCCGCACTTCGGTTTTGATGTCAGACCTGCCGCTGGTGTTCGTCTACGCCGACGAGAGCTGCCTGGGGAACCAGTTCAAGAACAGGGCGCGCCCCGGCGGCGCCGCCGGGGTCGTGGAGTACTGGCACGCCGACAAGGGGTGGATGCGCCGCGACTTCTACCTCTCCGAGCCCGACACCACCAACAACCGCATGGCGATCCGCAGCGCGCTGGCCCCGCTGGCGGCGCTGAAGAAGCCGTCACGGGTGGTGTTCACCACCGACAGCCGCTACCTGATCGACGCGATGACGGAGTGGGTGCACGGCTGGGCCGCGCGCGGGTGGAAGCGCAAGACGGGCGACGTGGAGAACCTGGAGCTGTGGAAGTCGCTCCTCCCCGCCGCCGCGCACCACCGCATCCAGTGGCGCTGGGTGAAGGGGCACAACGGCCACGCGCACAACGAGTACGCCAACCACCTCGCCATCCAGTCGGCGCTGAAGCAGATGAACAGCGGCGGCCTGGTCCCGTCAGGATTCGACGCGTGGATCCAGAGCGAGCAGGAGAAGGAGCGCTACCTGGACTTCTTCCCCATGCCCCCCGAGCGCTTCGAGTTCAAGCCCGCGCGGGCGCTGCCGGCGGGGTGAGCCGCGCCCCGCGCAACCGCCGACGGTCGACGAGTACATGGGCCATCGACCGTCGCATACCTCACCGGGAACACGCATGTCATCCCGCCTCTTCGCGCATCCAGCCGCGGTTGCCGTCGTCGCCGCCGCCACGCTCGCACCCGCCGTGCACGCGCAGGCGGCGCGCTACGAGCTGGTGCCGGCGCAGTCGCGCGTGTGGTTCGACGCGAGCGCGACCATGGGGCACTTCCAGGGCGTCGCGCAGCAGGTGAGCGGGTGGGCGGACGTGTCCGACACGGTGGCGTTCAGGGGGACGCGTGGGCAGATCGACGTGGGCGCGGCGAGCTTCCGCACCGGCGTCGCGCTCCGCAACCAGCACCTGCGCAACGAGATGGAGGCGGAGCGCTATCCCTTCGTGCGCTTCGTGCTCGAGGGCGCCACGCCGGGCGAGTCAGGAGCGCTGGTGCTGCGGGGACGGTTGATGGTGAAGGACCACTCCACGCCGGTGGCGATCCGGGCGCGCACCACGCGCTCGGCCGGCGAGGTGATCCTCGACGGCGAGCTCCCGACGAAGTTCACCGAGCTCGGGATGCGTCCGCCCACACGCATGGGCGGGCTGACGCGGGTGCGGGACGACTTCGTCATCCACTTCCACGCCGTGTTCCGGCGGAAGTAACGGCAACTGATCAGCTTTCACAGACGTCTTGTGAATGCACAGTCAATCAATCAGCCGAAACGGTATGATTCTGGGGTTGTCCCCCGAGGCTGGTACCGCAATCAATCCGAAGAGAGACTTGGACGGCTGATGTGTCGAAACGCAGAGGAACGAGGACAGGGACTCAAGCGAATCCTCGCTTCACCCCTGGAGGACGTGCCACCATCCCAGGGCGAAGAACGCGGCAAGCGTTCCCCGTTCGACCATTGGCCGTGAAAGCAGGCGCCCGAGTCCACCTTCCGCAAAATGGAGGAGCCACAGGCGACGGATCACGGCGAGCACGACGAGAAATGCAATCGGGTTGAGCGCGGCCGCCTCGCCCACGCTCCCATGCAGCAGAGCAAACAACGCCCGTGTCACGCCGCACGTGGGGCAATCCTGACCGGTAAGCCACTTCACCGGACAGAGAGGCACACCCGGAAGCGTTCGCAGGAAAGGCACCGAACCGAAGCCGCCGACGAGAGCGGCCGTCTCGATGGCGCGAAGCGCACCCGAGCTCAACTGCCTGGAAAGAATTCCCATTCGCCGACCGGTTGTCCAGATCTCAATTTCTTGGCGACCAGATACGCATCGATCCCCATCAGCGGCCACGTGACCAACGCGGCGAATCCAGCGGTGAACAGGACGATGACGACGTTGAACAGCAGGAGCACGATCCCTTTCGTGACCTGCCCGAGAACCACCTGGCCGAGGCCCGCAATGCAGCACCCCGACAACATCCCCATCAGGACGGGATCCTTCGGGGGATTGCTCGGCATGATCAGCTTCGGACCACCAGGGTAGGCTCCCTGCGGCGGAACCTGGTGCTGCGGATACGGTTGTGAGTACGGGCCGCCCTGCGGCGTGCCCTGGGGCTGCGGAAACGGCTGTGAGTACGGGCCGGCCTGCGGCGGGACTTGGGGCTGCGGATACGGTTGTGAGTACGGGCCGGCCTGCGGCGGAGGTGGCGACCAGGACTCGGGTGCCGCATTCGATTGAGGCAGGGGCGTGTTGCAGAACCGGCACAACCGGGCGTCGTCCTGGATCTCTTCCGCGCAATAGGGACACTTTTTCATGGGCGGGCCGACGGAGTAGGGAAGGAAATAGAGTGGCGGATTTGAGCTGAGGTCACGAGTACGTTACTGTCGTGCCGAGAGCGCTGCAAGTCATTGTTTCGACAGGCGAGATCTCGCTGCGGCTGATGCACGCCCACCCGCTGATGACAGGCGGCGGGCACCATCCTCCGAGCCGGCGCAGAGTGACCCTCGCGGGACAGCCGAACGCTCTGCTTCGGCTCGTCCTGGCCGTGCGATCAGCATGTGACCGCGACGGAAACCTGTCCGGACGCCGGTCGGCAGGCCAACTTGCCTGAACAGCCGTGATCCGGATGCCCGCCCCTCGCCCGGTGAGGAGGAAGCCGCGTGACGATCGCCCTGGCGTGGACCTGTCCCACCTGCCGCGCGCCGCTGTCGACGCGCTACTGTCCGCAATGCGGTGAAAGCCCGCCGAACCCGCGCGACCTCACCGTCCGCGGGCTCGTCAGGCAGATCGGCGCGAGCTTCACGAACATCGATGGGCGCCTGATCCGCAGCTTCCGCTGCCTGCTGACGAGCCCTGGCGCGCTGACCGTCGCGTACGTGGAGGGGCGGCGCAAGCCGTACATCGGTCCGTTCCAGCTCTTCCTCATCGCCAACGTGGTGTTCTTCGCGACCCAGTCGCTGACCCACGGGAACGTCCTCTCGTCCACGCTCCACTCGCACCTGCACGACCAGGACTGGAGGGCGCTCGCGCAGACGCTGGTGGCGCGGCGCCTCCAGGCCACGGGGAGCACCCTGTCCGTGTATTCGCCGGTGTTCGACCAGGCCAACGTGCTGAACGCGAAGTCGCTCATCGGCCTGATGATGCTGCCGTTCGCGCTCCTGCTGCCACTCGTGTTCTACCGCAGCCGGCGCCCCTTCGTCGTGCACGTGGTGTTCTCCGTTCACCTCTATACGTTTTTTCTGCTGCTGTTCTGCAGCGGGCTGGTACTCGCCCAGGTCGACGTATGGCTGGGAGGTCCCGGATTGCGCTCGCCACACGTCGACGACGTTCTCACCGTCGCCATCCTGGTGGGAAGCGCGGCCTACCTGTACGTAGCGGCTGGCCGGGTCTACGCCGCGCGCGGCGTGGTCCGGGGCGTCCAGGCGATCGGCCTCGCGCTGGCGACAGGCTGTATCGTGCTGGGGTATCGGTTCGCGCTCTTCCTGCTCACGCTGTACAGCACGTAGCGCGGCATAGCGCCACCGCGGATTGACTCCCAGCAGCACCACGAACGCGAGGAGCGCGAGCTTCATTGCGGGGACCGCTCCGCCGCTCATCATGACTCTCCGTTCGACGACGCCAGGATCTCCCGCCCCACCCGCTCGTCCTCCTTCATCGCGGCGACGAGCGCATCGACTGTGGTGAACGGGTGGATGTCGCGGAGGCGCTGGACGAGCTCCACGCGCACGCGCTGGCCATAGAGGTCGCCCTCGAAGTCTATCAGCCAGAGCTCCACCGTGGGCGCGAAGCCCGCGAAGGTGGGGCGCGGACCCAGGTGCAGCAGCCCGGGGAGCCGCTCGCCGCCGACCCGGCCGAAGACGGCGTAGATCCCCTCCTTCGGCAGCATCTTGTCCGGGTCGCCCACCTCGATGTTGGCGGTGGGAAAGCCCAGCTCGCGCCCCTTCCGCTCCCCCTGCACCACCACGCCCTCCAGCGAGTAGCAGCGCCCCAGCAGCGGCGCGGCCGCCGCCACGTCGCCCTCCGCGATCAGCGCGCGGATGCGGCTGGAGGCGACCGGCTGCCCGTCCACCTGGAACGCCTCCACCACGTCCACGCCGAAGCCCAGCTCTCGGCCGACGTCGCGCAGCGTGTCCACCGTCCCCTCGCGGTCCTTGCCGAAGCCGTGGTCGTAGCCGATCACCAGCTCGTCCATGTGGATGCGGCCCAGGAGGATCTCCTCCACGAAGCGGCGGGCCGGGTACTGCTGCAGGGTGCGGGTGAAGGGGACGAAGACCACGTACTCGAGCCCCGAGTCCGCCAGGAGCTCGCGCTTCTCCGCCGGCGTGGTGAGCAGCGGCGGCGCGAACTCCGGCCGGACGATGCGCAGCGGATGGGGGTGGAAGGTGACGAGGATGCTGCGCCCGCCCGTCCGGCGCGCGCGGCGGCCGATCTCCGCCAGCACCTCCCAGTGGCCGCGGTGCACGCCGTCGAAGGTGCCGACGGTGACGATGGCCGGGCGCCCGTCGCGCGGCAGCGCGGCGGGGAGCGCGGGGTCGATGGCGTACGGCGCGGGCCAGGGGGCGCGGAGGTCGGTCATGCGGCGGGCTGGACGAAGACCTTGCGAGGGCGGACGGCGTCGCCGAAACGCTCGCCGATCGCCAGCAGCGCGCCGTCCTCCGACGCCAGCGCCAGCGGGGTCCCCTCGGGCGTCTCCGGCGCGGCGGGCAGCGCGCGGCCGTAGCGGAGCGCGGCGATCCCGTCCTCGTCCACGGGGACGCGGGGGAGGTGGGAGACGGCGTCGAGCGGCGTGAGCATCGCGGCGCCGACGCGGCCGCCATCACCCAGCGCGTCCAGCGGCACGGCGCGGTCGACGGCGTGCGGGCCGACCCTCGTGCGCCGCAGCGCGCGCAGGTGCCCGCCGACGCCCAGCGCCTCGCCCGCGTCGCGGGCGATGGCGCGGATGTACGTCCCCGCGCCGCACTCCACCTCGAGCTCCACGTCCGGCAGGTCGATGCGGAGCACGCGGATGGCATGGATTGTCACCGCCACCGGCTTCCGCTCCACCGCCTCGCCGCGCCGCGCGGCGGCGTACATCCGCTCGCCGCCCACCTTCTTCGCCGAGTAGCTGGGGGGAAGCTGCTGGATGGTGCCCACCTGCGCCCGGAGCGCCTGCTCGATCGCGTCCGCGGAGAGCGAGCGCCACGCGTCGGAAGACTGGATCACCTCGCCCATCAGGTCGTCGGTGTCCGTGGCCTCACCGAGGCGCATCGTCGCGACGTACGTCTTCGGCAGCCCGGTGAGGTACTCCGCGAGCCGCGTCGCGCGCCCGACGCAGACGAGCAGGAGGCCCGACGCGAACGGGTCGAGCGTGCCGGTGTGCCCGACCTCGCGCGTCTTCAGCGCGCGGCGCACCGCCGCCACCGCGTCATGCGACGTGGGGCCCACCGGCTTGTCGACCGGGAGCACCCCGTTCGGCGCCTCGCCTCCCCCACCCTGCTCCGTCATGCGCTATGGCACCGGGTCGGACTTCGACGGCGCGTCCGGCGCCGCAGTCGCGGCGGGGCCCGTGCGCCAGAGCGCGAGCGTCGCGGTGACGAAGTTCACCCCACCGCCGTTGGCGCGCAGCCAGCTCACGTAGCGCGGCACGGTGTCCGACATCGCCGCCGGCACGCCACCGGCGGCGTAGCGCGAGCCGGCGGTGAACACCAGCCGCGGGTCCAGGTCGCCTTCGGCCGTGGTGCGCCAGCGGATCTCCTTCACCTCGTGCACGTCCTTCGAGATCAGCGCCTGCACCTGGAGCTGCGCCGCGTCGTAGCGGTCGGCGGGGATGAGCAGGATCTGCTCCACCCGCTGCTCCGCGCCGGGCTCGAACCACGTCTCCACCTCGGCGCTGACCTTCCCCGTTCCGAGCACCTCGACGACGCTGAACTGCGAGAAGCGCGCGGAGGGAAACGGCTTCTGCGCGTCCTGGCTGAGCCGGCGCAGGTAGGTGGAATCGTCCTGCTCCACGCCCTCCAGCTTCAGCCCCCGCACCGCGTACCAGATGGCCGGGGCGTAGACCTTGGAGTCGCTGGTGTTCCGCATCTGGAAGGTCGCGCGCGCCAGCACCATGTCACCCCGCCGGCCGATCGCCTCCAGCGTGGGCGTCACCACCAGCGCCGCGGGCCGGTTCCGGGGGACGATCACCTCCTTGTACACGAAGGTGTAGAGTCCCCAGAGCGCCGCGATCAGCAGCGCGAAGGCCTGCAGCACGTCGCGCAGCACCCGCGCGCGCGCGTCCGCCGCGGTGAACCACCCCAGCCGGTCGACGGCCCGGGACGACGACGTGGTGGCGGCGGCCTGATCCTGCTGCTGGAGGTGCGGCGGCGGAGGGCCGGCAATCTGGGTCTGCATCGGCGGGAGACCAGGCGGAAGGAGGCGGCGCGCCCGCCTCGAGGAGAGCAGAGGAGCGGGCGCGGAGGGTCAGTCGTCCGTCGGCGGCGCGTCCCCGTCGGCGGCGGGGGCGGCGTCGCGGGGCAGCGCCTCGTGCAGCAGGCGCTCGATGCGCTGCGCCTCCTCGTGTACGCGGTCGACCTCGAAGTGCAGCTCGGGGATGCGGCGGATGTGCAGCCGCTTGCCGAGCTCGCGGCGCACGAAGGGGGCGGCGCTGCGCAGCCCGGCCTGCACCTCCTTGCGCTCGTCGTCGTCGCCCAGCGCGGTGAAGTAGATCTTCGCGTGGTCGAGCTCCGGCGAGGTCTGCACGGCCGTGATGGTGGCCAGCGCCACGCGCGGATCGCGCACCTCGTCGCGCAGCAGCAGGATGATCTCCTGCCGCAGCTGCTCGTTCAGGCGGTCGGTACGGCGGAACTGCGGCATTCAGAAACCCCGGGGACAGGGGACAGGGAACAGGGGACGGCAAGCGGGCCATCCCGCTTCGCAGACCGCGTACCGGTCCCGAAATCTCGCGAAAACAGAAGGGGACGAGGAGGGGACGAGGGAGCCGGCGCCGCGCGTGAGTCCGCAGTTGCAGGCTGTCCCCTGTCCCCTGTTCCCTGTCCCCTGCCGTTCAGCAGAACGTCGTGTACGAGTCGAGGATCCGCGCGCGGCCCTCTTCCTCCACCAGCTTGTCGGCCGACTGCAGCACCGACTGCGCGTGCTTGCGGTCGTTCGAGACCACGCAGGCCGCCAGCTCGGCGCGGCCGTGCACGTCCTGCAGCGCCGTCTCCGCGGCGGAGACGTTGAAGCGCACGTGCAGGCGGTCCTTTAGGCTCTTCACCACCTGGCGCTTGTCCTTGAGCGACTCGCACCCGGGGAGCATCAGCTGCCAGACGGCTACGCCAACAACCATCGGCGATCGAAGGTGGTGGTGAGCTTCAAGTGCTAAGTGCTAAGTGCCAAGTGCTAAGTGCTAAGTGCCAAGTGCTGAATCGCTTTTAGCACTCG
>DASYJZ010000409.1:0-3362 GCA_035995965.1 Longimicrobium sp.
CGTCGCCGGCGTGCTGCAGCGCGTGCTCGACCGCGCCATCCAGGTCCACGGCGCGCTGGGGATGACGGACGACCTGCTGCTCTCCTTCTGGTACCGCCACGAGCGCGCCGCCCGCATCTACGACGGCCCCGACGAGGTCCACAAGTCGCTCGTCGCCCGCGAGGTGCTGAAGGCGTACGCCGACTGACAACTGCAACAGAGCATCTCTCACAGAGGTCACAGGGGTCACGGAGGACGATCGAGAAGTCCTCCGTGACCCCTGTGACCCCTGTGAGAGAATGCCGTTGACTGTGCATGGGAGCGCTTCTTGCCCTCGGGGCCCGGAAACGAACCACGGAGGGCGCGATGAAGACGCGATCGACGGGGAGCCGCGCGGGGCGCTGGGTGGCAGCCGCGCTGGTGGGCGGGGGCGCCGCCGCGTGCGCGGTGAACCCGGTGACCGGAAGGAACCAGCTCTCGCTGGTCTCCGAGGCGCAGGAGGTCCAGCTCGGGCAGCAGTCGGCGGTGCAGGTGTCGCAGGAGATCGGGCTGGTGCCAGACTCGGCGCTGCAGGCGTACGTGCAGCGCGTGGGGGGCACCCTGGCCGCCGCCTCCGAGCGCCCCAACCTCCCGTGGACCTTCCGCGTGGTCGACGACGCCACCCCCAACGCCTTCGCGCTCCCCGGCGGGTACATCTTCGTCACCCGCGGGATGCTGAACCTGATGACCAGCGAGGCGGAGCTCGCCTCGGTGCTGGGGCACGAGATCGGGCACGTGACCGCCAAGCACCAGGTCACCATGATCAGCCGCTCCCAACTCGCTCAGCTCGGCGTAGGCCTGGGCAGCGTGCTGGTGCCGCAGCTCCAGAGCCTGGGCGGGCTGGCCAACACCGGCCTGCAGCTCCTCTTCCTCCGCTACAGCCGCGACGCCGAGCGCCAGGCCGACCTCCTCGGCTTCCGCTACGCGCTCGGGCAGCACTACGACGTGCGCGAGATGGCGCACGTGTTCGAGGCGCTGCAGCGCGTCACCGAGGCGGACCGGACGCGCACCGGGCGCAGCCCGCTCCCCACCTACATGGCCTCGCACCCCAGCGAGCCCGCCCGCATCGCCGACGTGCAGCGCCGCGCGGCGCAGGTGCCGCCGGGCACGGCCACGCGCGTGGAGTCGGCGCCGTACCTGCAGCGGCTCAACGGGCTCGTCTACGGCGACAACCCGCGGCAGGGATACTTCCAGCAGAACCTCTTCCTGCACCCGGACCTGCGTTTCCGCATCGCCTTCCCGCAGGGGTGGCAGACGCAGAACCTGCCGCAGGCCGTCACCGGGGTCAGCCAGCGGCAGGACGCCATCGTCCAGCTCACGCTTGCGCAGCAGTCGCGGAACGCCGCCGACGCCGCGCGCCGCTTCTTCTCCCAGCAGGGGGTGCAGGCGGGGCAGGGGGGACGGACCACGGTGAACGGCCTTCCCGCGGTCGTCGTCTACTTCCAGGCGCAGACGCAGCAGGGGATCGTGGGCGGGATGGTCGGCTTCATCGAGCACGGCGGCAACGTCTACCAGGTGCTCGGCTACTCGCCCGCGCAGCTCTTCCAGCAGTACGAGGGGCTCTTCCGCCAGGTGATCGGCAGCTTCGGCCCCGAGAACAGCCCCGCGGTGCTGAACGTGCGCCCCAGCCGCGTCAGCATCGTCCGCGTGCCGCAGGCGATGACGCTGGCCGACTTCCAGCGCCGCTACCCGTCCTCCATCCCCATCGAGGAGCTGGCGGTGATCAACCAGGTCTCGGGCGCTACGGCCACGCTCCCCGCGGGCGCCATGGTCAAGCGGGTCGTCCGCCAGTAGCTTCGCGTCGGCGTGGCGGGTCGACGGGTTGATGGGCGGCGGGTTGGAAACCCGCCGCTGGAACGGCACGAAGTCCGCCTCCGCGGACTGAGGCTCCGGCTATCGCGCAGGTAGCGGAACCTGTGCGAGGCGGAGGACTCGCACTTCGCACTCCCGCACATTCCCATGAGCGACGATCCCGCGTCCGGGGTGGACCGCGCCGCGCCCGTGCGTCCCGGCGAGGAGCTGGACGTCGAGGCGCTCCAGTCGTATCTGCGCGAGCGCCTCCCCGACTTCTACGGTCCCGTCGAGGTCCGGCAGTTCCCGCGCGGCTTCTCCAACCTCACCTACCTGGTGCGCGCGGGCGAACGGGAGCTGGTGCTGCGCCGCCCGCCCTTCGGCGCCGACGTGCGCGGCGGCCACGACGTGGTGCGCGAGCACCGCATCTTGGCCGCCCTGCACCCGGTCTGGCCGAAGGTGCCGCGCCCCGTCCTCTGCTGCGGGGACGCGTCGGTGCTCGGCGCGCCCTTCTACCTGATGGAGCGCGTCTCCGGCGTGGTACTCCGCGACCGCGCCCCCGCCGGCGTCACCCTGGACGAGCCGACGATGCGCGGCGTCTGCCTCGCCGCGGTGGACACCCTCACCGAGCTGCATGCGGTGGACTGGCGCGCCGCGGGGCTGGAGGGCCTCGGCCGTCCGGACGGCTACGTGCGCCGCCAGGTGGAAGGATGGACGGAGCGCTGGCGGAGGTCGATGACGGACGAGGTGCCGGAGATGGACGAGGCGGCCGCCTGGCTCGCCGCCAACCTCCCGGCCGAGTCCGCGCCCGCGGTGATCCACAACGACTTCAAGTACGACAACCTGGTCCTCGACCCGTCCAACCTCACCCAGGTCCAGGCGGTCCTGGACTGGGAGATGGCGACGCTCGGCGACCCGCTCATGGACCTGGGCAGCACCCTCGCCTACTGGGCCGAGGCGAACGACCCGCCCGAGCTGAAGATGTTCGGCGTGACGCACCTCCCCGGCAACCTGGACCGCGCCGGTATGGTGGCGCGCTACGCGGAGAAGACCGGCCGCAACGTGAACGGCATCCACTTCCACCACGCCTACGGCCTGTTCAAGGTCGGCGTGATCGCCCAGCAGATCTACGCCCGCTTCCGCGCCGGGAAGACCCGGGACCCGCGCTTCGCCGGCCTCATCCACGTCGTCCGCGCCGCCGCGCGGATGGCGGTGCAGGTGGCGGGGTGAATACACGCGCGAGCAGATCCCTTAAGGGCTCAGGGTTCCACCGAAGTTCATGACGGCGGGGCGATCGCGCCGCGCCACGACCGACGAATTCATGCTTTCCGGATCGCTGGAGGTACCAAGGACGACCGTGGCTTGCGATTGGCCTCGGGTACACCATCTTGAGCGCACCGGCTTCGGCGCCAGCTTCGGGGAACAACAGTAAGTAGCCCCTTTTGGTCCTGGAACACCAGACGAGGGGCCGCGCTCGGCATCGAGCGCGGCCCCTCGTCCATCCTGCCGGTACCGCTCAGCCGATCACGTCAGGCTGGCGATGATCCGCTGGG
>DASYJZ010000410.1:0-9562 GCA_035995965.1 Longimicrobium sp.
CGACGGGGGAGATGGCCGGACGCGTCTGCGTGATCACCGGCGCGAGCGGCGGCATCGGGAAGGCGGCTGCGGCGGGGCTGGCGAGCCGCGGCGCCACCGTCGCGCTGGTGGTGCGCAGCCGCGAGCGCGGGGAGGCGGCGCGCGACGAGATCGCCCGCGCAACGGGGAGCCGCGACCTGCGCCTGGTGCTGGCGGACCTCTCCCGCCAGGCGGACGTGCGCCGCGCGGCCGGCGAGGTGCGGACGGCGTTCGGCGCGGTGCACGTGCTGGTGAACAACGCCGGCGTCTACACCGGCCGCCGCCGGGAGACGGTGGACGGGGTCGAGCTGCAGTGGGCGGTGAACCACCTCGCGCCCTTCCTGCTGACGCACCTCCTGCTCCCGGCGCTCACTGCGGCGCGGCCGACCCGCGTCGTCAACCTGAGCTCGAACGCGCACAAGGCGGCCGAGCTGCGCTGGGACGACCTGCAGATGAAGCGCGGCCGCTACCGCAGCCTGCGGCAGTACTGCAACACCAAGCTCGCGAACGTGCTCTTCACCCGCGAGCTGGCCCGCCGCGCCGCGAGCGCGGGCGTGACGGCGAACGCGATGCACCCGGGCGTGGTCGCGACCGAGCTGCTGATGGGCGGCTTTCCCCCGCTCCGCCTCGTCAGCCGCTTCATGCGCACCCCCGAGCAGGGCGCCGCCACCGCCGTCTACCTCGCCGCCGACCCCGCCGCAGCCGCCTTCACCGGCGAGTACTTCATCGACTCCCGCCCCGTCCGCCTCGCCCCGCCCGCCACCGACGACGAAGCGGCCCGCCGACTGTGGGAGCTCAGCGAGGAGACGGTGGGGCTGCGGTGAAGGGTGGACAGCGTGTTGGAGAGTGGCGAACGAGGGAATCTATCGCCCGTCGATTCCGCGGAGCTTCGCGTACAGGTCCTCGATACGCTGCTCGAGCGCGGCCGCGCGATCTTTGACCTTCTGATCTCCGGCAGATTCGCGGATCTTCTTGGCCATGTCCAGCGGTGTCAGGAGGAAGGCCGCAGCGGTAAGAGCAAGAGACAACCCGCCCGTAGGAGGCGCCAGCACGATCCCGGCGATGCCCAGTCCTCCGGAGAAGACCCACATCCCGATGTCCCATCGGGACACCCGAGATTGCTTCCGGAGGTCCGTCAGTTCGTCGATGATCTCCCGGAGCTCCTCGGCGAGCGGTTTTTCTCCTGGACTCTCGTCGGACATCGCTATGGCAGAGGTTCCCCCTGTTCATGCACCGGACGTTCGGCGGAGTCTGAGTCTTCGATCGCTGTTTCGAGGAATCTCGCGCGCCGTTCCAACTCCCTGAGCGTGTACTGCAACCGGGTTCGCGTCTCCAACCAGGTGAGAACCACCTCCGAATACTTCAGATAGAGCACTCCGAATCCGATTCCAGAGGCGACGGTTGCCGCTGCAAGCAGGGTAACCCCACGCAGCCCCACGAGCGCCATGCCCAGTGACGGCGCGACCAGCAGAACCGTGGCGATATTCCAGAGCAACAAGGCGCTGGACGCTGTGTTGTGCTGTGGTTCGCGTTCAGGTTGCGCCAAAGGCATTTCGACCTCGATTTCGATAGTTCGCCGCCATGCACGCTCGGAGAGGTCTGTGAGAAGAAGCTCCGAGCACCACAATACGCGTAAGGAATATGTCTGGTTTCTGTGCGGCGAGCAATCTCATTCGGTTAAGGTTGGCATCAAGCAACTCGATGTACGTCCATCCCGTCTTCTACCCCCGGAGCGCCCGAATGGCACTGCCGGACCGTGGTCGCCAAGCGCCTTCCGGACGTGTCCCCGGCGCTCACCCCGCCGTCGCGCCGCCGCAGCTGGAGCCGGCGCCGGCGGTGCAGCCGAAGCAGTGCGGGCCGAGCACGATCTCGCGTCGCGCCAGCGCCTCCAGGTCGAAGTCGAAAATGGTGCGCGGGACGCGCGCATCCACCGGCAGCTCCAGCATCTGGTTGAAGTCGCAGTCGTAGAGGGCGCCGTCCCAGCCGACCGATAGCGTGTTGCGGCACATCACGCCGGCGGCGGCGGCGGGGTTGAAGGCGGTCACCAGCCGCTCCAGGTACTCGCCGAGCTGCCCCGTCTCCTCCAGGAAGTCGAGGAAGCGGGCGATGGGCATGTTGGTGATGGTGTAGAGCGCGTTGAACTCAATCCCGTACAGCCGCAGGAGCTGCCGCTTCCACTCCGCCTCCAGCGCCTTCTGGCTCCCCGGCAGGAACGTCCCCACCGGATTCGTCACCAGGTCCAGCACCAGCCCCGTCCCCGGCTTCCCGTACCCCAGCGCGTTCAGCCGCCGCAGCGCCGTGACCGACTCCTCGAAGACGCCGTCGCCGCGCTGTGTGTCCGTTCCCTTCTGGCGGTAGTGCGGGAGCGACGCCATCACGTGCACGCCGTGCTCGGCGAAGAACCGCGGCAGGTAGGCGTAGTTGGGGAGCAGGGTGATGGTGAGGTTGCAGCGGTCGATCACCTCCTTCCCCGCGGCGCGCGCGCGGATGACGATCTCGCGCCACCGCGGGTGCAGCTCGGGCGCGCCGCCGGTGATGTCGACGAGGGGGATGTCGGTCGCCTCGATCACCTCCAGGCAGCGGTCGACCACCGCGTCGGGCATCATCTCGGTGCGGTCGGGGCCGGCGTCCACGTGGCAGTGGCGGCAGGTCTGGTTGCACTTCCGCCCGACGTTGAGCTGCAGGATCTCGATCCCCGTGGCCCGCAGCGGGTACAGGCCGGCGCCGGCCAGCGCGTCCTCGAAGCGCCGTGCGACCGGGACGCGCGCCAGCACCGCGCGCTGCTCCGCGGCGGCGGCGAGCGGCGCGTGGCGCTTCTGCAGGGTGGGGAGCACCCGGTGGGCGGAGGGCGCCGCGGCCGGCGTCATCTACATCCCCAGCCGCTCGGCGTGGCCGCGCATCTGGATGCCGTGCACCAGCGACGCGCCCCCGCGGATCGCGGCGGCCACGTGCACGGCCTCGGTCATCTGCTCCAGGTCGGAGCCCTTCCGCAGGCAGTCCTGCGAGTACGCGTCGATACAGTACGGGCACTGCACCGCGTGCGCGACGGCCAGCGCGATCAGGCTCTTCTCCCGCTCGGTGAGCGCGCCCTCGGCGAAGACGGCGTCGTACCAGGCGAAGAACTTCTCCGCCAGCCCCGGCGCGTCCTTGCCGATCTCGCCGAAGCGCGGCAGGTCGTGGGCGTCGTAGTAGTGGGTGTGCATCCTTCTCCCGATTCGTTCGATTCGATGCCCTGGTCGGGGCGCGGCAGCGGCGCCGATGCCGACGCATCATCGGTCCCCATCCACCGAAAGCGAACCCTACTGCTGGTCCGCGACCTTCTCGCGGTTGTCCGCCTTCAGCTTCGCGACGTACTTGCGGATGCGGGCGGCGTTCATCCCCACGTCGCTGCCGCCGATCCGGCTGACGGAGCGGATGTCCACCCGCGAGATCCCCGAGGCCGGGGTCACGCGGATCGACACGTCGTCCTTGAAGCCGTACCACTTCGTCACGTCCATCGCCTCGACGCGCCGCGCGGCGGGGTCCTCCAGCAGGATCTGCCATCCCAGGTCGCGCGCGGCGCGCAGGGCGGCCCGGTAGGCGTCGTCGGGCGGGAGCGACAGCATCACCGGGCGGATGTCGGGGTACGCCCGCCGCTGCTGCGCCGCGATGGAGTCGCCCTCGTACACCCAGGAGTTCATCCCCCTGGTGGTGTCGCGCATCGCCCGCGAGGCGGTGATCTCCGGCGGGTTCACGAAGTCGGTGGTGATGTCGTGGATGGGCGGGACGCTCATCGCGTGCCTGCGCCAGCTCCAGGGGAGGAGGAAGGCCGCGCCGCCCAGCACCAGCGCGAGCGCGGCCATGGCGACCGCGCCCCGCCGCGTGCCGCGCCGCGTCCGCGCCCCCAGGACGGTCAGCACCAGCAGGGCGGCGACCGCCAGCACGGCGGCCGCGATCCCCAGGTAGGCGCCGTACTTCATCAGCTTGAAGCCGGTGCGGAAGTCCCACCAGCCGAAGCGGCTTCCCGGGCCGCCGATGCCGATCAGCAGCACGGCGACGGCGCCGAGCGCCAGCGCGAGCAGCGCCAGCAGCCGCCCGGGCCCGGCGGAGGGTCGTGCGAGTGGATCGTTCATGCGACGGCTCCGGGTTGGGGGCGGTGGCGGAACTTCTTCCAGGCGACCGGGACCAGCGAGAGCGCGGCGAGCAGCCCAAGCGCCACCAGCCAGCGCGGATCGCGGTACACGTCAGACGGGGAGCGCAGCGTGGAGAGCCGCGCGCCCAGGTAGCAGTAGACGAAGCTCCCCGGGATGATGCCGAGCGCCGTGGCGAGCACGAAGGTGCGCGTGCCGAGCGAGGTGAGCGCGGGCGCCAGGTTCACCAGCCAGAAGGGGAAGACGGGCACCAGGCGGAGGAAGAGCATGTAGCTGAACCCGTCCTCCTCGAAGCCGGCGGACAGCTTCCGCAGCCGCGGCCCCATCCTCCGCCGCGCGGCGCCCGCGAACAGGTAGCGGGCGCCGAGGAACGCCAGCGTCGCCCCCACCGTCGCGCCCACCACCACCACCGCCGTCCCCACCCACGGGCCGAAGATGAAGCCCACGGCCAGCGAGAGCACCACCGCCCCGGGGAAGCTCAGCGCCGTCGCCGCCGCGTAGGCCAGCGTGGCGCCCACCAGCACCGCGGCGTAGTGGCGGCCGGTGAAGGCCAGCAGCCGCTCGCGGTTGGACTGCAGCGTCTCCAGGCTCAGCCAGCGCCGCCCGCCCAGCAGGAAGAAGGCGGCGAAGACGGCGACCACGGCCGCGGCGAGGGCGAGCTTCCTCCAGTCGAGCCCGCGCGCGGCGCGCGGCGCAGCGTCGTCCGGCTCGCTCACGCCGGCGCGCCCGGGCGGATCCCGCGGAAGCGGACGACGGACGGCGGCGTCCCCTCGTCCGCCGCCGGCGGGGCGGGGGCAGGGTGCTCCTGCGCCCCGCCCTTCAGCAGCTCGAACATCTTCCCGCCCAGGTTGGAGAGCTCCTTCACGCTGGAGGCCACCCCCTCGAGCGAGGAGAGCTGCTGGGCGGTCGCGGCCGCCGTCTCCTCGGCCACGGCCGCGTTCGCCTCGCTGATGTCGGTGGCGCGCGTGACGGCGCCCGCGATGGTCTCGTTCTGCTCCTGCGCGCCGGCGGTGAGGTGCGCCACCTCGGCGATCTCGGCGCGCAGCCGCGCCACCTGCGTGATGCTCTCGCGCAGCGCGGCCGCGGCCCGGTCGGCGCCCTCCGCGCCTTCGACGATGTCGGCGCGCGTGCCGGTGACCGCCTCGGCCACGCCGGCGATCTGGCCGAGCACCTTCTCCACCAGCATGCCGATGCGCTCGGCGCTGGCGGCGCTCGTCTCGGCCAGCTTGCGCACCTCGTCGGCGACCACCGCGAAGCCGCGGCCGTGCTCGCCGGCGCGCGCGGCCTCGATGGCGGCGTTCAGCGCCAGCAGGTTGGTCTGCTCGGCCACCTCGCGGATGGCGTCGGAGATGGAGCCGATCTCGCCGCTGCGCTCCCGCAGCGAGGTGACGTCGCCGGTGACGGCGGAGAGGCGCTGGGCGCCCTCCTTCACCCGCGCCACCAGCATCTCCACGTCCGTCCCCGCCTGCTCCGAGCGCTCCAGCGTCTCCCCGCCGAAACGGTCGGCGCTGGCCAGCCGCGTGGCGATCTCCTTGCTCGCCGAGCGCAGCCCGGTGATGGCGCCGGCGATGCGGCGGAAGTCCTCGGTCTGCCGCGTCGACCCGACGCTGACCTCCTGCACCGCGGCGGTCACGCTCTCGCCGGTGAGCCGCAGGTCGGCGGCGACCTCGTCCACCTCGCGCGCGAGCGCCGTGAGCTCCTCGGCGGCCACGCGCACCCGCTCGTCCACGCGCCGGAGGTGCAGCGCCAGCGCGAGCTGCGGCTCGACCATCGCCAGGTAGCTGCGGTGCCCCTCCTCGAACGACTCGCCGAACGCGCGCTCCAGCCAGAGCACCGCCTCCACGCCGCCGCGGTAGCGCAGCGGATAGACCAGCGCCGAGGGCGGCGTCCCCGCCTCCTCGCCCTTCAGCACGCGCTCCACCGCGGCGGTGTCGCCGGCCCCCGCGTCGCCGCCCACCTGCGCCGGGATCCCCGCGTCGTCCAGCGTCCACAGCGAGGCGCCGGCGAGGTCGAAGTCCTGGTGCAGCGCGTCGGTGGCGGCGCGGGCGACCTCGTCCACGTTCCCCGAGCGCAGCAGCGCCAGCGACACCTCCTGCGCCCGCGCGCGCAGCCGCCCCTCGTCGAACAGGTTGTAGCGGACGATGGCGTACGCCATCCCCAGCGGCATCAGCACCCAGAAGAGCGCGTCCACGGTGAGCCCGGGGAGCGCCTGCACGGTCAGCAGGTCGTGCAGCCCCGGGGCGCCGCGCAGCCAGCCGGGCCCCAGTCCGATCGCGACCGCGCCCAGCGCCCAGCCGAGCTGGCGGCGGACGCGCGGCACGCGCGTCCGCGCGATCCCGGCGCCCAGCAGCGCCAGCGAGCCCCAGAAGGCCGCGAAGTCGAGCCCGTGCTTGCGCACCCCCACGTCCAGCAGCCGCGCGGCACCCTCCGCCCCGCCGAACGCCGCGGCCACGCTGGCGGCGGCCAGCAGCAGCGCGACGGCGTACGCCGCGGCGAAGGCGCCCAGCCAGCGGTGCACGGCGCGCGGGAAGGCCAGCGCGGTGGCGAAGTGGATCAGCGAGACGCCGTTCAGAAAGGCGCCGAGCGCGTAGACCGCGTACCAGGCGGCCGGCTGCGGGCCGGACGCGTTCCAGCGCGCCACCTCGGGGAGGAGGAGCGCCCAGGTGGAGGCGTGGATCAGGAACGCCGGGCCCGCGGCCACGTGGCTGGAGCGCTGGTACGCCCACCACCCCACCATCAGGTAGACGTAGGCGATCGCGGCGAAGGCGAGCACCGACACCGCCTGCTCGCTCCCCCCGGTGCCCAGGAGCGCGGCCACGGTGGAGAGGACGAGCGCCACCAGGGCGAAGCCGGCGAGCGCCCTTGCGGCGTCGCGTAAGATCGAGTTCATTCGCAGGCTCCGATCGGTCGTGGCGGTTCTCGGAATGTAGCGCGCGCGCGGTGCTCAGCAAAGCGACCTAGGTCTCCCGCGGAGGGCGTGGAATCATCCCGATCCCGCAGCAATGCAGAGGCTCGGGCACAGCCTCGTCTCTCACAGGGGTCACAGAGGTCACAGGGAGCTCGACCTCCGTGACCCCTGTGAGAGATTCCTTCCGAGACCGAGGGCTCATCCCATGCCGACCCCCAGCAGCGAGCGCCACCACCGCGCGGCGGAGACGCGCGGACCCGTCCCCATCGCCGTGGTCACCGTCAGCGACTCGCGCACGGAGGAGACGGACGCCAACGGGCGCTGGCTCCGCGAGGCCGTCGCCGCCGCCGGGCACGCGGACGGTGGATACCGCCTGATCCGCGACGAGCCGGCCGAGGTCGCCGCCGCGCTGGAGGAGATGGCGGCGGGGGGGGCGCGCATCGTCCTCTTCAACGGGGGCACGGGGATCGCGCCGCGCGACACGACGTACGACGTGCTGGCGCGGATGATCGAGAAGCCGCTCCCCGGCTTCGGCGAGCTCTTCCGCATGCTGAGCTGGGAGCAGGTCGGCGCCGCGGCGATGCTCTCCCGCGCGACGGCGGGCGTCTACCGCGGCCGCGTGGTCTTCTCCATGCCCGGCTCCCCCGCGGCCGTCCGCCTGGCGTGGGAGAAGCTGATCGCGCCGGAGATCGGCCACCTCGCCTGGCTGGTGGAGGGGTAGCGCCGGCCGCATCTCCATCTCTCCCACGGTGTTCCACCCGGGGCCGGGTTTGCGGCTGAACCTTCCCTGATCGCGCGCACGTATACAGATTTCGGCAGGTGCACGATTTTCGCTGGATCACTCGGGGCTATACCCGGAACGCCCCGGACACCGTGGCAACCGCAGGACGAAGGTCTTGATGAAACACGTTCGCTGGGCGCTTGCCGCCCTGCTCGCCGGCGGGCTGGCCGCGCCGCTCCGCGCCCAAGAGACGGTGGCCGCGCGCGCCGACACCGGCGGCGTCTCCGGCTCCGGCGACGGCCAGCCGCGCGGGCTGGTCACGCGCGAGGAGCTGATCGTCGACCGGCTGCGCAGCATGGGCATCGACAACCCGGACCCCGCGCCGCGGAAGCCGAAGGACCACGCCGACAGCGTCGCGTGGAACAGCCACCGCCGCGCGGCCGAAGCGATCACCGGTCGCAAGATCGTGATCTCGGTCTACGACCGGCACCTGTGGCTGATCGACGAAGACGGCGACACGCTGCTCTCCACTCGCGCCGGCGTGGGGATGGGGGCGATCGTCTCGCGCTCGGGGCGGACGTACGACTTCTCCACCCCCCGCGGGCTGCGCCGGGTGCTGCTGATGGAGGAGGAGCCGCTCTGGAATCCGCCCGACTGGCACTTCTACTCGCTGGGCCAGCGGGTGCGCCAGTTCCCCGAGGGTGGGCTGACGCTGGACGACGGGCGCCGCGTGGTGCGCCGCGGCGAGTGGATCGGCTATCTCTCGGGCGGCGAGTTCACGCCGATCCCGCGGGAGGAGTCGCTCTTCTTCAACGGCACGCTCTACATCCCGCCGTTCGGCACCGAGAACCGCAAGATCCCCGAGGTCCTGGGCCACTTCAAGCTCGACACCGGCGGCGGGATCATGATTCACGGCACCAACGACCCGCTGGCGATCGGCTTCCCGGCCACGCACGGCTGCATCCGCCTGGACGACGAGCCGCTGGAGCAGCTCTACCAAGAGGTCAGGGTCGGCACCCCGGTCTACATCTACTGATCGTACGGTCGATACGACGGCGCCCCGGCGGCTCGATGCCCGCCGGGGCGCCTTCGCGGTGTGCGGTGGAGGTCAGCGGGTTCGTAAAATCGACGTCCAATTCGTTGCCGATCTCACTTTCAAAAGCCCCCCGGCCGGGTCACGTGACCACGTTCATGGCCAGGCTGCGGAGCTCTTCCGCGAAGGTGCGGGTGACGCTGGTCCAGTCGTAGTGGTCGCGGGCGACGCGGCGCAGGGCGTCCCGGCTGCGGCCGCCGGCGGCGAGCGCCAGGGGGACGTTGCGGATGATGTCGGCGACGGTGCGCTCGGGGTCGGGGTCGAGCTTCATCGGCTCGGCGTCGCCCGGGGGGAGCGCGGCGGCCACGGAGTCGATGCTCGCCTTCATCCCGCCGAAGTAGGTCCCCAGCGGGAACGCGCCGGAGGCGAGTGCCTCCAGGAACACCAGCGGCCCCGCCTCCTTCACCACCGACGGGAACACCGCCACGTCGCAGCAGGGGAAGAGGTGGCGCAGCTCGCGGTGCGTCAGGTAGCCGGTGAACACCACCCGCTCGGGCCGGATGTGCATCATCGCCGCCGCGTAGTAGGCGTCGAGCTCGCCGCGCTCGCGGAGCCGCGCGAGGAAGCGCGCGACCTTGGCCAGCTCCTGCCCGCCGCCCTCGCCCTCGGGGTCGCCCTCCAGCGCGCGCCCCGTCGCCACGATGCGCTCCACCAGCGCTCGCTCGCCGTGCTCCAGCGCCCAGAGCATCGCC